>NZ_JAALEE010000185.1:0-2983 GCF_014145265.1 Dietzia sp. CW19
TCGCCCCTCGTGGTGATCGCGGCGGTACTCGTCCCCCTGGTGCTGCTCGCCGTGGTCCTCGTCCTGGTGCGGGACGTCCGGGACGAGGCGGCCGAGTCCGCCGCGAGCGAGCCCGTGACCGCCGTGACCATCCCGGCCCCCGGGGCCGACTCCGAGGAGTGCCTGTCGCTGGTCGAGTCCCTCCCGGACACCCTCGGTGAGGCGAACCGGGTCGCGTTCGTCGAGCCCGCACCGCCGGGCGCCGCGGCCTACCGGCTGCCCGATGCCGAGACCGTCGTCGTCCGCTGTGGTCTCCCCGCCCCGCCGACCTTCACCGTCGGGGTGCCGCTCCAGGAGGTCAACGGCGTCCAGTGGTTCAACGAACCGGACCCGGACCCCGCTGTGACGTCGTCCACGTGGGTCGCCGTCGACCGACCGGAGTACATCGCGGTCACCCTCCCCGCGACCGGCGGTACCGGTCCGATCCAGGATCTCTCGGACGCCCTCACCGCCGGTCTCGAGGCCGTCGAACCGCGGCCCGCGCCGATCGGGTGACCCGGCGGGGTCAGCAGCCGGCGAGCGCTGTCCTCACGAGAGTGTCGAGCAGGGTCCGGTAGTCGACGCCGGAGGCCGCCCACATCTGCGGGTACATCGAGATCGGGGTGAACCCCGGCATGGTGTTGACCTCGTTGATCACCGGACCGTCCTCGGTGACGAAGAAGTCGACCCGGCTCAACCCTCGCGCGTCCAGGGCGTGGAACGCCTCGACGGCCAGGGCGCGCAGCCGGTCGGTGTCCGCGTCGGGGAGCAGCGCGGGGAGGTCGAACGTGCAGACGTCGTCGAGGTACTTGGTGTCGAAGTCGTAGAAGGAGTCGCCCTCGGTCTCGCCCTCCAGACCGGTGGGCTCACCGGGGATGTGGAGTTCGGCGGGCAGGCTCGCCTCCACCCGACCGTCCGGGTACTGCAGGACACCGCATTCGACCTCGCGGCCCACGATGGCGGCCTCGACGATCACCTTGGGGTCGAACCGGCGGGCCTCGGCGATGGCCGCGTCCAGATCCGCCGCGCGGGAGACCTTGGTGATCCCGATGGACGAGCCACCGCGGGCGGGCTTGACGAACAACGGGAACCCGAGCCGGTCGAGTTCCGTCTGCGGCAGCGTCGCGATCCCGGGACGCAGCACCACCTGCTCACCGATCGGCAGACCCGCCGCACCCAGCACGACCTTGGTGAACTCCTTGTCCATGCCGGCCGCACTGGCGAACACCCCCGGACCCACGTAGGGGATCCCCGAGAGTTCGAGGAGTCCCTGGACGGTGCCGTCCTCCGCGTGGGTGCCGTGCATGACGGGGAAGACCACGTCCACGCGGGCGGCCTGCTCACCGGCCCGCTCCCCGTCCACGTACCGCAGGACCCCGCGGTCACCGGTGGACAGTCCCAGCGCCACCTGTGGTCGCCCCGGGTCGACCTCCGGCATGACGCGGTCGACGATCCGCAGGCCCGACACGTCGTCGGGACCCAGGGTCCACCGCCCCGATCCGGTGATCCCGACGGGGATCACCTCGTAGACGGATCGGTCGAGATGTGCCATGACGGCGCCGGCGGACACGCAGCTCACGGAGTGCTCCGTGCTGCGGCCGCCGTAGAGGACGGCAACGGTGATGCGATTCACCGGGCCGAGGCTACTCGGGCTTGGTGCTCCGTCTCATGAGGCGCACCGCCACCTCGACGGCGTCACCACCCTCGTGGCAGATCTCGTGGACGGCCTCGGTGAGCGGCATCTCGACCCCGACCTGTCGGGCGAGCGCACGGATCGAGGTGCAGGACTTGACCCCCTCCGCGACCTGTCCGTTGGTGGCCTCCTGGGCCTGCTCCAGGGTCTCGCCCTTGCCCAGCCGTTCACCGAAGGTCCGGTTGCGGGACAGGGGCGAGGTGCAGGTGGCGACGAGGTCGCCGAGCCCCGCGAGTCCGGCGAAGGTCATCTGGTTGGCGCCGAGCGCCACCCCGAGCCTCGTCGACTCCGCCAACCCACGGGTGACGAGCGTGGCCATGGTGTTGTCACCCAGGCCCATCCCGGTGGCGATGCCACACACCAGAGCGATGACGTTCTTGGTGGAGCCTCCGATCTCGCACCCCACCACATCGGTGTTGGTGTAGGGACGGAAGTAGGGGGTGGAGAACGCGTCCTGCAGGCGGGCCGCCCGGTCGACGTCCGTACAGGCGATCACCGTCGCCGCAGGCTGACCCTCGGCGATCTCCCGCGCGAGGTTGGGGCCGGACAACGCGGCGATCCTGTCCCCCGTCAACCCGGTGACCTCGGCGACGACCTCGCTGATGCGCATCAGCGACCCGGTCTCGATCCCCTTCGCCAGGGAGATCACCCCGGCGTCCGACTCGAGGAGGTCGACCCATTTCTCCAGGTTCCCCCTCAGGCTCTGCGACGGGACGGCCAGGACGACCTCGTGGGAGCCCGCGAGCACCTCGGCCGGGTCCGTCGAGGCGGTCACCGTCGCGGGCAGGACGATGCCCGGCAGGTACTTCTCGTTACAGTGCCGCTCGTTGATCCCGTCGGCCACCTCGTCCCGGCGGGCCCACATGACCACCTCCGACCCCGCGTCCGCGAGCACCTTGCCGACGGCGGTCCCCCACGACCCCGCACCCATCACCGCGACCCGCGCCATTTCGCCTCCCGGCTCGTCGTCCCCCACCCGGGCCATCGCCGGTGGATCGTGTGCAAACGCTACCCGGCCCGGCGCGCTCGCGAGGGTCTGCTGGCAGGATGGCGGTCGATGAGTACGGTGTCGGGTCACGGGGCGACTGACGGCGGGTGGACGATAGTCGTCCCCGTCAAGGCCCTCGACCGCGCCAAGAGCCGCCTCGCCCGCGCTCTGCCCGCGTCCGACAGGCGGGCCCTCGCCCTCGCGATGGCCGCGGACGTGTTCCGCACCTGCGTCGCGACGCCCGGTGTCTCCCGGGTGCGGGTGGTGACCTCGGACCCCGATGT
>NZ_JAALEE010000186.1:0-2952 GCF_014145265.1 Dietzia sp. CW19
GGCGCCGTCCCCGTCCGTCAAGCGCGCGGGCAGGGACCCCGTGGCCGGCGACGTGCTGCGGTTCCACGGCTTCGGCGCCACCTCGCCCGGCGGTCAGCGCGCCGCGGAGCTGCGCACCGGACTCACCCGCCTCGAGCGGATGGAGCCGCGGGGCGGATCCCGCATCGGCCGGTCCCACACCATCCAGGGCGGATACGGGGCCGGGGACTCCGGCGGGCCCGTCTTCCACGGCGACCTGCTGGTGGGCATCCATTCCGGTTCCGACCACGCACGACGCCAGCCCGACGGCACCAATCCGGCCTGGTACGAGTCGGTCCCGTTCCAGAACGGTTGGATCGACTGGATGATCGCCAACCGATGACGACGAGGTACCGGTCGCACCCGGCCGTCACTCACGTGCACCGGACCGCCCGCGTATTTGTCACACTGAACAGATGACCTCGCCGGAGCAGCCGGAGCTCGTGATCCGTCGCGCCTCGCGCGGCGACCTCGATCTGGTGCTGACCGCCGACGACCTGTTCAGCTACCCGCCCACCGCGGAGTGGACCCGGGACTTCCTCGACAACGGATCCAACCTGCTGTTGCTGGCGCTGCAGGACGAGGTCCCGGTGGGCATGTTGGTGGCGGTGGAGACCGGGTACCTGGGCGCCAGCCCGGACCTGTTCGTCTACGGGATCCGGGTGAGCGAACCGCTGCGTGGCCGCGGGATCGCCCATCAACTGGTGGACAAGGCGCTCGGCATCGCCGAGGAGGCCGGCTGTCGCAGGCTGTGGGGGTCGATGCACCACGACCAGGAGCTGGGCGCCGACTCCCCGCTCTCCCCGCCGGAGGCGACCACGGGGTCCACGACCTTCGTCATCCCGATTCCGTGAGACCCCGCGGAACCGTGTATCGTGACCGCCATGCAGCGCGTGCTCCTTCTTGGGTGCCGCGGCGGGGCCCGCTGAGGCGGACCGGCTCCCCGTCGCGGGATCCCGTCGCGCCGGTCCGATCCCTACAGATCGAATCCACGGAAGTAGAGCCCCGCAATGAATCCCGCTGACGCATTCGTCTCGTCGTCGTCGACCATCACTCCCCCCTCCAAGCCCGGACGCCCCGACCAACCGTCGTGGAACCGACAGAAGGGCTCCTCGATGCCGGCCCACCGGTACCGGCCCTTCGCGGAGGAGGTCGAGGACGTCTCGCTGCCCGACCGCACCTGGCCGGACAAGGTCATCACCCACGCGCCCCAGTGGTGCGCCGTGGATCTGCGCGACGGCAACCAGGCGCTGATCGACCCCATGAGCCCGGCCCGCAAGCGCCGGATGTTCGAACTGCTGGTCCGCATGGGCTACAAGGAGATCGAGGTCGGGTTCCCGTCTGCCTCGCAGACCGACTACGACTTCGTCCGCGAGATCATCGAGGACGAGGCGATCCCCTCCGACGTCACCATCCAGGTGCTGGTGCAGTGTCGCGAGGACCTGATCCGCCGCACGTTCGAGGCGTGCGAGGGCGCGTCCAACGTGATCGTGCACTTCTACAACTCCACCTCGATCCTGCAGCGCAAGGTCGTGTTCCGGAAGGACCGCGACGCGATCAAGAAGATCGCCACCGACGCCGCCGAGCTGGTGACCGCCATCGCGAAGGACTACCCGGACACCAACTGGCGCTGGGAGTACTCCCCCGAGTCGTTCACCGGCACCGAGCTCGCGTTCTCCAAGGAGGTCTGCGACGCCGTCACCGAGGTCGTGGGCGCCACGCCGGAGAACCCGATCATCCTCAACCTGCCGGCGACGGTCGAGATGGCCACGCCCAACGTGTACGCCGACCAGATCGAGTGGATGCACCGCAATCTGGCGCGCCGCGACTCCACGATCCTGTCGCTGCACCCGCACAACGACCGTGGCACCGGCGTCGCGGCCGCCGAACTGGCGTTCCAGGCCGGCGCCGACCGCATCGAGGGCTGCCTGTTCGGCAACGGCGAGCGCACCGGCAACGTCTGCCTGGTGACGCTGGGCATGAACCTGCTCACCCGCGGCGTCGACCCGCAGATCAACTTCTCGGACATGGACGAGATCCGCCGCACCGTCGAGTACGCCAACCAGCTGCGCGTACCCGAGCGTCATCCCTACGGCGGCGACCTGGTCTTCACCGCCTTCTCGGGCTCGCACCAGGACGCGATCAACAAGGGCTTCGACGCTCTGCAGGTCGAGGCCGACGCGCGCGGCGAGGACATCACCGACATCACGTGGGAGGTCCCCTACCTGCCCGTGGACCCCAAGGACGAGGGCCGCACCTACGAGGCCGTGATCCGCGTGAACTCGCAGTCCGGCAAGGGCGGCGTGGCCTACATCATGAAGAGCGATTACGGCCTGCAGCTGCCGCGGCGCCTGCAGATGGAGTTCTCCGCCCTGGTGCAGAACGTCACCGATTCCGAGGGTGGCGAGGTCACGCCCAAGCAGATGTGGGACATCTTCACCCTCGAGTACCTGGACCGCGTCTCCCCCATGGAGCGGATCTCCCAGCAGCTCGACCCGGCCGAGACCGACGACGGCGTGGACTCGATCGACGCCGTGGTCAAGTGGAAGGGCGAGACCAAGGAGCTGACGGGGTCCGGTAACGGCCCCCTGGCGGCGTTCGTCGCCGCGCTCAACGAGATGTTCGACGACGAGGTGCGCATCCTCGACTACTCGGAGCACGCCATGACCGCCGGCGACGACGCCACCGCGGCGGCGTACGTCGAGGTGCAGTTCGGCAACCGGGTGTTCTGGGGCGTCGGCCGGGCCGGTTCCATCACCACCGCGACACTGCGCGCCGTGGTCTCGGCCGTGAACCGCGCGTACGCCGACGAGGCCGTGGTCCCCGACGAGACAGTGGGCAGCACCGTGGGCGCCCGGACCTGGGCCCCCTGACGCCTGGGGGCTGCTCCCCCGGGGGCCGGCCCCGTCGAGAAGAGCGTTCCGCACACATCGC
>NZ_JAALEE010000187.1:0-7640 GCF_014145265.1 Dietzia sp. CW19
TGCTGGACAGGCTGCCGCCGGGCACTCTGGGCGAGGACCCGCGGCCAAGCCCGCCACGCGGCGCAAGGCGCCGCAGAACGCCGACCAGGTCTCGCTGTTCGAGTCGCTCGACGCCGATGTGCAGCCCGTCTCCCCGACCCCCGACCGGTCGAGGAAGCCCGCCGACAAATTTGCGGATCTGAGCCGTAGCCCGTACTTCAAGGACCGGGTCAGGTCGCAACAGCTCAAGCCCACGCCCGTCGAGTTGGCCAACGTGCTGCGCGAAGTCGCCGCCAACAACGGCCGCATGCCCGTCGCAGTGCTCGGCAACTTGCTAGGGCTCAACGCGCTTCAAGTCAGCGGCACCATCGCGAGGATCCAGAAGGTGGTCAACGTCGACGGCATGCCGGTCCTTGAGCGTGAGGACAACGATGTGGTGCTGACGCCCCAGACCCTCTTTGAACAGTTCGGACTGTAGATGACCGTCTCCCCCGCCCGCCGTACCGCGATCATCGACGCCCTCCGCCGCGGCACCGTCCCCGCCGACGGGCTGGACCAGCTCGCCGTGGGCCTCGACCGGCTCGCGCCGGTCCTGGGAGAGGAGCTGGACAAGGTCGCCGGCGGCGCCGCCGTGTTCAAGGCAGTTCGCGGTGAGTACGGCTCCGGCAAGACCTTCTTCGCGCGCTGGCTCCAGCAGCAGGCCCTCGACCGCGGGTTCGCCGTGTCCGAGGTCCAGATCTCCGAACTCGAGACGCCCCTGCATCGACTCGAGACCGTGTACCGGAGGGCCTGCGAAGAACTTCGAACCCCCGCTGTCTCTCGACAGGCATTCCGGGCCGTCCTGGACGACTGGCTCCTCGGAGTGGAAGACGATGCGGCCTCTTCCGGAGCAGACGCCGCCGAGCTGCTTGAGGAGAGGCTGCGCTCAGTCGCCGATGCTGCGCCCGTGTTCCCGCTCGCTCTGCGCGGGTATCGGGACGCATTGCTTAAGGGTGATATCGAGGTGGCCGACGGGCTTGCAGCCTGGCTCGGTGGACAACGCAACGTGGCGGCGTCGGCAAAGCGCGCCGCCGGGGTCAAGGGCGAGTTGGACCACTTCCTGGCCATGGGCTTCTTCCAGGGACTGCTCCAGGTGCTCGCCGGCTCCGGCCACCGAGGGCTCCTGCTGGTGCTTGACGAGGTGGAAACCCTCCAGCGCATGCGCGGCGACGTCCGGGAGAAGGCCCTCAACGCGCTGCGGCAGTGGATCGACGAGCTCGACTCCGGCCGCTACCCCGGGATGTACCTGCTCATCACCGGGACCAGCGCCTTCTTCGAAGGACAGCAGGGCATCAAGCGACTGCCTCCGCTCGACCAACGGATCGGCGTGAAGTTCGACGCCGACCCCCGCTTCGACAACCCCAGGCAGCCGCAGATCCGGCTCCAGGCCTTCGACTTCGACCGACTGGTCGAGGTCGGGTCGCGCGTGCGAGACCTCTACGCGGTCGGCCTCGACCCCGCCGTCGCCCAGCGGGTCACCACCCTCGTCGACGACGCGTACCTGCGCGTGCTCGCCGAGTCCGTGGCGGGAAAACTCGGCGGCCAGGTGGGGATCGCACCCCGCCAGTACCTGCGGATGCTCGTCGACTGCCTGGATCGCGTCGAGATGTTCCCGGACTTCCTCCCGCGGCAGCACTTCACCCCGACGCTCGACGCGTCCGACCTCAGTCAAAGCGAACGGTCCGCGGTGGCGGCCTCGTCGTCGTCCCCCATCGATGACCCCGACGCCATCGAGCTCTAGATGGAGCACCGCGCCCCGCAGGGCTTCCCCGCGCTGCACCCGCTACTGCAGCACCACGTGGTCAACTCCCTCGGCTGGCCAGGCTTGCGGCCACTGCAGGAGGAGTCCGTCCGGCCGCTCATCGACGGCGAGGACGCCCTACTGCTCGCGCCGACCGCCGGCGGCAAGACCGAGGCCGCCGTCTTCCCCGTCCTCACCCGCATGTCCCACGAGGACTGGGCCGGGCTGACCGTCCTGTACGTGACCCCGCTCAAGGCGCTGCTCAACAACCTCGCCGTGCGACTGGTCGACTACACCGCGTGGATGGGTCGCCGCGTCGAGGTATGGCACGGGGACGTCGGCGAGAGCGCCCGCAGGACCATCCGCGCCGACCCCCCGGACATCCTGCTCACCACGCCCGAATCCATCGAGGCGATGCTCGCCTCCACCAAGACCGACCACCGCACGCTGTTCGCGAACCTGCGGACCGTGGTGATCGACGAGGTGCATGCCTTTGCTGGCGACGACCGCGGGTGGCATCTGTCCGCTGTGCTCTCGCGTCTCGAGCACCTGGTCGGGCGCCCGTTGCAGCGGATCGGGATGAGCGCGACCGTCGGCAACCCCGAGGAGCTGCTGCAGTGGTTGCAGGGCGGTGTCGACGGGACGGCCGGGCGAGTGATCGCACCGGGCGTTGCCGTGGGCGAGGCGGTCCGGCCTGTCGCCGGTGACGCCGACATCGTCGTGGACGCCGTCGACACTCTCGACTCCGCCGCTTTGTTGCTGTCCAAGCTGTACCGGGGGCAGAAACGGCTCGTCTTTGTGGACAGTCGACGGCAGGCCGAGGAGCTCGCATCGATGCTCCGGGGCTTCGACGTGGACGTGTACCTCTCGCACTCGTCGCTCTCCGCCGAGGAACGGAGGCGGTCCGAGCTGGCCTTTGCCGAAGCGCGCGACTGCGTGATCGTGGCGACTTCAACCCTCGAACTGGGCATCGACATCGGGGATCTGGACCGGATGATCCAGATCGGTGCCCCGACCACTGTGTCGAGCTTCCTCCAGCGGCTCGGCCGGACCGGACGCCGCGCTGGCACCGTCCGCAACTGCCTGTTCATCGCCACGGAACCCCGGCACCTGCTCCGGACGCTGGGACTCCTGCATGCCTGGGGCACGGGGTATGTCGAGCCCGTCGTCCCGCCGCCGGTCCCGCTCCACCTGGTGGCGCAGCAGATCATGGCCGCGATGCTGCAGGAGGGCGCGCTGCCGCGCTATGGCTGGCAGGACCGGTGGGCGGCCACCCCGCTCATGCATGTGGACACCCTGGAGCGTCCCGCTGAGCTGATCGTCGACTTCCTGGTCGAGCGCGGCTACCTCAATGTCGACGGCGGCGCCATGTTCCTCGGGCCCGACGCCGAGAGGGTGTTCGGCCGCCGCCACTTCATGGACTTGCTCACCACCTTCGCGATGCCGCGGGAGTTCACCGTTTTGGCCGGCCGGCAGGAGGTTGGGACCGTGGAGTGGCGGGCGCTTACTAGCGGCGACGGGCCGATCCATCTACTCCTTGCCGGGCGGTCCTGGAAGGTCACAGACATCAACTGGCCCAGGCACAGGGTGCAGGTGGAGCCCGCCGCGGGCGGCGGCAGAGCACGGTACGGGTTCGGGGGCGCCGACATCGGTCGGCAGGTCGCGCAGGGCATGCGCACTGTGCTGCTGGGCGAGCTCCCCGAGCAGATTCGGCTCACCGCGCGGGCGCGCGCCGGACTCGCCGACGATGAGGACCGGTTGCGTCACACGGTCAGCTCGCACGGACCGGTCTGGACCACCACGGACAATGTCCGCAAGTGGTGGACCTACGAGGGCAGTGCCGCCAATCGCAGGTACCAGGCGGCTCTCGGGCCGGCGTTAGGCGAAGAGCTGGCGCCGCAGGGCGGGATGGTCCAGCCCGACGCGATTACCCTGCACGAGGGCATGCCCACCCAGCCTGCGGCGGAACGGCTCGAACTCTTGGAGTCACTGCCGGAGAGTGAGCGGCCGCTTCCTGCGGTGCCCGCGACGCTGGTCGACAAGCTGAAGTTCTCCCAGGCGTTACCCGTCGAATGGGCCCAAGAGGTCATCGCGCGAAGGCTAACCACCTGATAGGGGACGAAGACGGAGACCTGACCGCTGCCCAAGACACAGGTTAGCCAAAAAACATGATGTAGACACTTGAAAGCGTGCCAAGACTTAAGTATTTAGCTACCGCTTATTGCTACCGATTCTTCATATCTAGTTCACGTGACTCATTAATTCCCCATGCCATCCTATGTAGTCGGTTCTCCAGTTTACTTCTCTGCCGGCATGTTCGTCGATGAACTCACGAATGAACCGAGTCCATCTTCCTCTCCCTACCAAACCTTCTTGGCCCATGGTCATCCAGCTCGTGCGAGGAAACTTGCGAAGCTTGTTGCTTAGTAGGTCAAGAATCCAAGACTGAACTGAGAGGGACTTTTCAACGGCAGAATCTGCTTCTGATCTTGCTGGCGAGTATCCGGCATGAACGATTCGGTGACGAAGGGGCCGCGCGCTCGATTTCCACGCTAACCAGGGTGATTGGCTTGATGTCCAGTCACCCCCGAGGCGGGGTTGGAGTACCCGTTCGACTACGCTACCTCGGGTTTCATACTGGAAAAATTGGGCAGCATACTCTGGCGTGATCGAATTTGGGGTGACGAATTGTTCTTCCCACATCAGGCATGTAGCAATAGCGACCGTGAAAGATTCTACAAAAGTAATGCTGTTAGAGACGGCATCATAGTAGTTTCCCCGCACATTCATGGCATACTTTGAACGCATTGCCCATTCGAGAGATAGGGATAGAGGGTCGCCAGACTCGATCTGATGGGCGAAGAACTGGGCTGCCTCCTCCAATTCTCGACCGCCGCCATCTTTGAGTTCGGGGTTCGACCAGTCCGGAGAACGCGTTAGCGTCTCAAGCAATACTATCGATCCGGACCAATTCAGTCTTCTAAAATCTAGTAGTGACCAGTCTTCGGTCTCAACATCGGCGGTCCAAGCTGGGAGAAATTCTGGTAGGTCTTCGTATGACAGGATATGGACACGGGACTTTGTGGCCAAAAGGTATGCTCGCGCAACTAACGCAATCGCCGAAACTACTCTGTTTATCGGGTCGTGCTCAGTCGGAACATTGCGCGCGTCATGCGATCTGACCTCAACTGCAGACGAAGGCATAGTGGTGATCGCATCGACTACCGTGTATCGATATTGGATACCTGTAGTAGAGGGCTTATGGTCGTCAGGAATTAAAGATTCAAGTGTAAGAACGTCTCGTATAGAGTTGAACTG
Organism: Dietzia sp. CW19; assembly: GCF_014145265.1. Taxonomy (NCBI): domain Bacteria; kingdom Bacillati; phylum Actinomycetota; class Actinomycetes; order Mycobacteriales; family Dietziaceae; genus Dietzia; species Dietzia sp. CW19. Next base: position 5,078 of record NZ_JAALEE010000187.1, read on the forward strand.
AATGTCGGCCTGGCCGATATCACTACGTCCTTCATAGAATTGAAGGAATGTGCGTTCAGAAACTCCAGTTTCGGAGTCTGGACCATGGAGACTAATTTTCTGCCCAGTGTAAACAGGTAGCGGATGAGGGAGTCTTAAAATTGTGCGAAAGAGTTTCCCCGAATAGGTCACACTAACGCCTTCCGAATCGTATGTAGATAAGTATCTAACGTCGCGATATTTGGATCAGCCGCGATTCTTAGGCATTCATCGTAGCAAGCGGTCGGGTTCGCTTACGCGAGTTCGACGATCTCCATGTATTCCTGGCTCCACAGGTCCTCCGTGCCATCCGGCAGGATGATGACCCGCTCAGGCTCCAACGCCTCCACGGCGCCGGGGTCGTGCGTGACCAGCACGACCGCACCCTCATACGTCCGTAGTGCATCGAGGACCTGCTCGCGCGAGATCGGGTCGAGGTTGTTGGTGGGCTCGTCGAGCAGCAGCACGTTGGCTGCCGAGGACACCAGTCCGGCCAGCGCCAGACGCGTGCGCTCACCGCCGGAGAGCGTGCCTGTCGGCTGCTCGAGTTGGGGGCCGGTGAACATGAACGCCCCCAGCAGACTGCGCAGTTCCTGCTCCCCCGCGTCCGGCGCCGCGTGGCGGATGTTCTCCCACACGCTGGCGTCCATGTCCAGGGTGTCGTGCTCCTGGGCGAAGTAGCCGATCTTGAGCCCGTGCCCGGAGACGACGCCGCCCTCACCGTCGGTGCGCTCCACACCGGCGAGCAACTTGAGCAGGGTCGTCTTGCCGGCGCCGTTGTACCCCAGCACCACCACCCGGCTGCCCTTGTCGATCGCCAGGTCGACTCCGGCGAACACCTCGAGCGAGCCGTACATCTTGGTCAGGCCCTTGGCGAACATCGGGGTCTTGCCGCACGCGGCCGGGGTGGGGAACTTGATGTGCGCCACCTTGTCGGCCACCCGCACCGCGTCGAGCTGGTTCATCATGGTCTCGGCGCGACGGATCATCTGCTTGGCCGAGGCGGCCTTGGTCGCCTTGGCACCCAGCTTGGCGGCCTGCTGCTTGAGCGCCGACGCCTTCTTCTCCGCGTTCGCGCGCTCGCGGCGGCGCCGGGCCTCATCGGTGGCGCGGGCGTCGAGGTACTTCTTCCACCCCATGTTGTAGGCGTCGATCTCCCCGCGCACGGCGTCGAGGAACCACACCCGGTTGACCACGGCCTCGAGCAGCTCGACATCGTGGGAGATGATGATCAACCCGCCCTCGTGCTTCTCCAGGAACTGGCGCAGCCACGTGATCGAGTCGGCGTCGAGGTGGTTGGTGGGCTCGTCCAGCAGCAACATGGTCTGGGACTTGCCGGCCCCGTCCGAGGCGGCGAACAGGATCCGCGCCAACTCCACGCGGCGGCGCTGACCGCCCGACAGCGTGCCGAGGTTCTGGGTGAGGATCCGCTCCTCGAGCCCGAGGCTGTTGCAGATGCGGGCGGCCTCGCTCTCGGCCTCGTACCCACCCCGCGCGGAGAACTCGTCCTCGAGCCGGCCGTACTTCCGCACGGCCTTGTCCATCGCCGCGTCGTCCGGGGCGGCGACCATCTCGTCCTGCGCTTCGGTCATCTCGACCATGAGCACATCCAGCCCGCGGGCGGACAGGACCCGGCTGCGCGCGAGCTGGCCCATGTTGCCCTCGCGGGGATCCTGGGGCAGATAGCCCACCTCGCTGGTGCTCGTGACCGTGCCCGCGTACGGCTCACCCTCGCCGGCGAGAATCCTCATCGTCGTCGTCTTACCGGCACCGTTACGACCCACCAGGCCGATCCGGTCACCGGGCTGGACCCGCAACGAGGACCCGTCCATGTGGAGCAGGGTGCGCACGCCGGCGCGCACCTCCAGGTCGTCGATGGTGATCACGTGCGCGGGTACCTCGTCTGATATCGGGGGGAATCGGGCCGACCCGCCACTCTACCTGCGGTGCGACACGCGGGACGAGTCCGGTGACCTGGGTCTCCGCTCGGCCCGGGTCCGCCCGTCACCCGACCCCGCCCTCAACCGACCCTGCCCTCAACCGACCCTGCGCCCGTACAGGTTCTGGACGCTGCGGCCGATCCGTCCCCGGTCGTCGGACAGGAGCGTGTCGGTGATGACGCCGCGACCGGGGCCGCCCACCGTCTCGGAGTCCAGATGCACCCACCCCGGTTCCGGTTCCCGGTGCAGCGAGACCACTAGGTCACAGTTGACCGCCGGATGAGTGAGCGGGTCGGTGGCCAGGGAGATCCCGCTCGCCGAATCCGCCACCAGGATCGTGTGCTGCCACCCGGTCATCGATTCGCCCTCGAGCAGGTCGAGCCGGCTCCGACCCCACGCGCGGGCCGGCCCCAGGGCGTCCCCGTCGCCGTGGTCGAACGAGAAGTCCACCACGGACAGGTATCCGTCCGCGTACGCGAAGGACATCATCGCCCCCCGTTCGCGCGGCGCGTCCGGCACCTCGGGACCGGTGTGGTCGCCGTGCACGGGGAAGTCCTCGGGAGTCGACCGCATCCGCCACCCGCGGGCCACCAGGGCGGGCCGCC
>NZ_JAALEE010000188.1:0-2639 GCF_014145265.1 Dietzia sp. CW19
CCGGCGTGGGCGCCGCGCCGGGCTTCGGCGCCGCGGGTCCACCGGAGCCGGGGCTCGACGGCGCGGAGTCGACTCCACCGTCGGACGGTGCGTGCGACGCACGGAGACGTCGGACCACCGGGGCCTCGAGGGTCGACGATGCGGATTTGACGAACTCTCCCTGATCGCGGAGTTTCGTCAGAAGTTCTTTACTGGTGATACCGAACTCTTTTGCCAGCTCGTGTACCCGGGGCTTGCCTGCCACTGCTCTCCTCACTGCGAGGTCTTCACGGCAGGGCTGGCCGCGCGACCTCGGTCTACATTCGATGGACGTTCATCGCTGGAACTTCACGGTGTGCTCATCGTGTCTGGTCCGTTCCTTCTCTTGTGCTCCCCCGGTCGGCCCATGCGGCCGACGGGTGGTCTCGTGCTCACGACGATAGCGTCTCGAGCACCTCCGAGATCGCATCCTGGGACACGTTCCCGGCGACCCGCAGGGACCTGGTGAAGGCCTTGCGGTCGAGTGCTGTCGCGATGCACCGCTCGTCACGGTGCACCCAGGCTCCCCGCCCGACCGCTCGCCGGTCGGGGTCCGGCGAGAGGGCTGACGCCCGCGGATCGTGAACGATCCGCAGTAACCGGGAATCGGAATCCCGGCGGCGACAGCCGACGCAGGTCCTCACCGGACCCGGCACCTCGGCCGGGCCCTTCTGCTGGTCGTGATGCACCCGCATGAGGCCGCCTCGGTTTCTCGCCGTCCCTCCCACGCGAGTGGGTGGACGTGAAGTCACTGTGACATCTGGTGAGTCTACAGGTCGTTGACTATCGACACTAACGGCGCGCCCGACCGCGTGGACCGCGACCGTGCCGGACGTCACTCCGCGTCGCTGTGGATGTCGATCCGCCACTGCGTCAGCCGGTGGGCCAGGCGGGCGTTCTGCCCCTCCTTGCCGATCGCCAACGAGAGCTGGTAATCGGGGACCACGACGCGCGCAGCCCTCGTCTCGGCGTCCGCGACGGTCACGGAGATGACCTTCGCCGGAGAGAGCGCGTTACCCACGAACACCGTGGGGTCCTCGTCGAAGTCGACGATGTCGATCTTCTCTCCGTTGAGTTCCGCCATCACCGCCCGGACCCGGGCGCCGTTCGGCCCGATGCAGGCGCCCTTGGCGTTGAGGCCCGACACCGTCGTCTCCACGGCGATCTTGGTCCGATGTCCGGCCTCGCGGGCGATCGCCGAGATCCGGACGGATCCGTCACCGATCTCCGGTACCTCCAGGGCGAAGAGTCCACGGACGAGATCGGGGTGGGTTCGCGACAGGGAGACGGAGGCACCGTGCGGCCCCTTGTGCACCCCCACGACGTGGCACTTGATGCGGTCGCCGTGCTGGTAGGTCTCGCCCGGGACCTGCTCGGCCGGTGCGATGGTGCCCTCGGTACCGCCGTTCTCGGGCCCGATGTGCACGACGACGATCCCCCGCGCGTTGGCACGGGAATCCGACTGGATGACCCCGCTGACCACCTCGCCCTCACGGGCGACCAGGTCGCCGTAGATCCGCTCGGTCTCGGCCTCGCGCAGGCGTTGCAGGATGATCTGCCGGGCCGTCGCCGCGGCCACCCGGCCGAAATCGGACGGGGTGGCGTCGAACTCGCCGATCCGGTTGCCCTCGTCGTCGACCTCGGCCGCCATGACCGCGACGGTCCCGGCCTTCCGGTCGAGTTGGATCCGCGCGACGCGGTGCGCGTCATCGGTGCGCTTGTACGCGGTGAGCAGTGCGTTCTCCAGCGTCCGCACCAGGTCGTCCAGCGGGATCTCCCGCTCCTGGGACAACATGTTCAGCGCCGCCATGTCGATGTTCAACTGTCTTCTCCTTCTCGCACGCCACGTCCGGGGTCCGCGGGCTCCGACACGAGGGCGAGTTCGTCCTCCGGAGCGGGCCGGAACTCGACCCGGATCACAGCGCGTGCCACGTCGTCCAACGGTACCGAGTCCACACGCATCCCACGACCCGACCTGCAGACCAGACGTACGGTCCCCGACTCCTCGTCGAGGTCACCGATCCGCCCACGGGCGGGGCCGGTGACACCGTCGACGTAACTCACGTCTACCTGACGACCGCGCGCCCGCCTCCAGTGCCGGGGTGCCACGAGAGGCGCGTCCACGCCGCGGCTCGTCACCTCGAACGTCACGGCCCGGTCGGGTCCACCCCACTGCTCGGCGAGGGCGTCGAGGTCGGTGGACAGTCTCGCGAGATCGTCCAGTGTGACACCGGAGTCGCCGTCGACGACCACGGTCACGTGCCAGTCGGCGGCCCGTGAATCCTCCCGGATCTCCTCGAGTTCGAGTCCACGGTCGGAGACCGCTCTGCGGATATGGGCCCTGTCGGGCTCGGGGACGATCACGTTGCTCCTGGCGTCGCTGCTGGTGGGTGCCGATCCGGGTTGCGGACGGGCCGGATCACTGTACCGCCCCGGGTCCGGCGGCCGACGGGCCCTGGCAGGATGTCGGGGTGCCCGTTTCCTCCACCACCCCCGTGTCGCGCCGACGGTTCGTCGCGGTGACCGCGGTCGCCACCGGAGTGGCCGCCGCCGGGGGGTGCGCCCTACCCCTGGTCGACGACGAGCCGGATCCCCTGCTGCCGTTGGCCGCGGCCGCTGCC
>NZ_JAALEE010000189.1:0-7144 GCF_014145265.1 Dietzia sp. CW19
CGGCGCGTCGAGCGGCACCGGGCGGTCACTGTCGCCGGCGAGGATGCTCGGGGAGTCGAGGTCGAACGCCGGCGCGGCGCATGCTCCGCCGCGGGCCGAGACGGCCCGGACCCGCACGTGGGACGCGGTCTCGGGGTCGCCTTCGACCAGCGCACCCTCGCCGATGTCGACGTGGGCGTCGGACCGGGAGTCGACAGTGGTGCGCAGTGTCAGGGGTTGGTAGGCGGAGCGATTGCGCAGGCCTGCGGTGTCCACGCGAACGGGGAAGTGGCCGCCGTAGGAGGAGATGGGCGCGGTCCAGGTCGTCCCGAAGTCGGTGGACGCCTGGACGGACCACGCCGAGCTGCGCAGCTCGGACTCGCGGGTCTGTTCGTCGCGGTCCTGGACGATCATCGTCGCGCCGAGTGCGCAGACGGAGGCGGCACCGAGTGCGACCAGGGTGGTCGCCGCGTGCCGGATGCGCATGACTCCTCCGAGGGGCCGTCTGGTGGAGATCGGTCCAGAGGAGGGGGCTCTGGTACGGGCGGGGCCGCAGTGATCGCCGTTTCAACTAGTTTATGGTTCGCGACCGAAGCATCGTTACAGCACCCCTGGGTGTGTCCGATATCACCCTCGCCGTGGCGTGTCGACCGGTCGTCAGCGGATGTAGACCACTGTTCCGGTCTCCTGGTTGATGGCGGCCCAGCGCCAGCCGTCCGCGGCGGGGTCGTCCGAGGTGAAGGTGGCCCACGTGTCGCCGGGGTCGCCGCCGCCCAGCCAGATCTCGAGCGCCGCCACGCCCTGCTGAGCGTCGGTCGGGACGGTGGTCCCCTGGACGACGACGACGACGAGGTCGTCGCCGCCCACGGTCACGGTGCCGACGTCTTCGAGTCGAGCAGTGGGCGAAAGGGTGCCGGGTTCGTCGGGAATGACGACCGCGGGCGCTGCCGACGTCGTGGTGACCGTCTTCGTCGCCGGCGGGGTGGTGGTGCTCGTCGGCGAGGCGGTGACGGTGGGCGCCTGGCTGGTGACCGTGGTTGTGCGGCGGGTCGTACTGGTCGTCGCGGCGGTGGTCGTTCCTGCGGTCGGTGCCTCGTCCTCTTCGGATGGATTCGGCGGGGCCGAGGTGGTTGTCTCGGATGCGGTCGAGTTCTCGAGCGGGGAGGTCAGGGTGGTGGTGGGTTGGTCGGCGGCGCGTGCGTCCCCCTGCCTCGTCCCTCGAGCAAGAGTTTCTATACCGGTGCCGCCCACGGTGAAGCCGCTCGGATAGCCTGCGCCGCCTGGGAATGCAAGAAGTCCGTCCGGTTTAGGCAGTGGGGCGGGAAACTCGACGCCATCCCCGTTTGGAGGGGCTTGATTGTAAGTCAGGGTCGTACGCGTGAAGGGCCCAAATGGGTACTGGAGGGGACTGTGTCCGGACCCTCCAATAGTGATTCCACATTCAGACCTGGAGAACACAATGGTGAAGGAGCCGACGTAATTGTGAGGCGAATCCGGATTAAACTGGTCAATGGTGACGAACAGGTCTGAGAGGGCATATCCGGCTGTCTGGAATGCCCGTGATGTGAGAGTGGCCCTGATCTTCACAGGACTATCGGGATAGACTAAACCCAAGTCCCTCTTCGTTTGGATCCACTTTGTCACGCTGGTGTTCGCAGCAGGAACCGGAAGGCTGACGAACTGGTTGTCAGGCGTGGTGTTCGTGACTGTGCCGGTAGAAGCAAATGCAACTGTGTCGGCAGTGGGCGCGAAAGCTCGGGCATTTCCACTCGGTGAGCATTCTGCCATGGTCATCACGTTCCGGGCCTCGACGAGATCGATTACTCGAAGTCCTGGCAAACCCCAGTTTGTCGCTTGCGCTGACCCTCCGGACGTCCCCCATCCTTTTGCGCGGGCCAGCGCGTAGTTGGTTCCGTACGCAGGGCCTCCGGTGCAATTCGACGGGTTGCCGCTTGAGATCACAGCCGATGGCGATGTTTGACTGCAGTAATTGACTTGAGTCGATGAGCGTAGTCCGACAGTACGTATCCCGAAGTCGCCATAAGTGGAATACGAGTGGTTTCCTGTCAGGGCGCGGACCGTACCGTCAGGATTTGAGTTAATTCGATTGAGAGTGAATGTGGATGGATCTCTAGCAGGGATGTAGCTTGTGTGATTTGTGAACGCGTTAGAGGTTGAGCGCGCCCAGCTTGCGGTGGTCCACTCCGCCTTGACTGAAGCTTGAGCCAACTCCTTGTCATTCCAGGCAGCGTCGGTAGTATCCACGCCCCCGCCGACCACACCGGACAAGGCCAGCACCCCGGCGAGCGTGAGCGCGCCAGCGGAAGCCGCGACCCGGCGGAGACGAGCGGAGGGGCGGGAGATGCTCATGTCACTGCTGCTTCCGGGGCCAGAACGCCCACACGACAAGGAACGAGGCCGCGACGGTGATCCCGGCCATGTACTTGGGTTGACTGACGGCGGCCACTACGTAGGCGAGTCTGGGTGCGTGCCAAAGCACCTTCTTGACCTCGGACACCTCGTACGGCTGCGCGTCCGGGGAATCGTTGGCATCGCCCTTCATCTCCACCGAATAGGTGCCGTCGCCCACCGGGGTCACGGACACCACGCGGTGGGTCACCGGGAGCTGGCCCTCGCCGCGCGAGACCGTCGTGACGTCGCCGACCTCGATGTCGGAGGCGGGAATCTGTCTGACGACGGCGAGGGAGCCCGTCGGGATGGTGGGCGACATCGAGCCGGTCTTGAACATGATCAGGCTGATGTTAAGCGCGAACGCGGCGATGGTCGCGACGATGCAGACCACGCCGAGCAGGGCGAGCACGGAGAGGATCGCATCGGTGATCCGCGAGGCCATCGACCGTCGGGGCTCGGGCGTGGGCACCTTCGACGAGTCGGCGACAGCGGGAGTGAAGTGGGGTGTCATGACGAGACCGCGTCGAAGGTCCATCGGACTGTCGCGGTGTCGCCATTGCTCAGTCCGGATGGAATTGGCAGAGGCAGGCTGAACTCGTAACAGAGGTATGTGGCCGCGCCTGCGTCAGATATCGGTAAGCCAACTGGCAGAGCGATCTGGGACTTGTCGGCTTTTGGGGCCGAGAGCATAGTTCCGAAGGTCGGATTTCCGGAGGTCGATTCGCCACCAACGACGAAATTTGCGCTTGAGCCGAATGAAGCTGATCCGCAGATGTCCGAATTCGAACTCACCACACGCATGCGGAAACTAGCAGCTTTGCTTGAGGAAACCTCCTGGCCCGTCGGAATCGTCACTGTTGCACCTGTCGATGAACCGGGCGCCATGCGGAGCCCGAACCGAGAGTACGACCTCGGTCCACCAGGAGAGATCCCGGCGAGCGATGGTTGAAACACGGCCTGTGATCCAGCGGTGAAGTGGTCCGTCCACCCACTGGCGGTTGAATCGTTGCCCTGAACGTTCCACTTCGAGCCGGTGAGAACGCTGGTTCCGTATTCCCTGTCGATGAACGCGGCGACTGTCTCACCGGCGGGGGCTGCTATCGAAGTGGCGGCGGCAAAGGTTAGGAGGGACAGAGCCGCGAGACCGATCCGCGTGCGAGTTTGCAGTGCCGTCATCGGCCCTCCCCTTCTATTCGTCCGTGCCCAATCGTCACGCAGAGGTCGCTGAGAACTTCCAGGTGGTCGTTACCGAGGAAGCGAAGTTCCAACTCGGATCAGTTGGCGGTGTGTCGGTCGGCTGGGAGGCCAACGAGACGGCGAGGCATACCGTAACCGGCGTGGTGCTCGTCGGCGCGCCTGTCTTCGAAAGCGTGAATGTGGGTGGGGTCGTGGTCGCGGTGTAGCCGTTCACTGTCGGGCCTGGAGTGGCATCCGGAGAGGGAACCAGAGCGGCACCTGAAGTGCTGTATGTCGCCGGCTGCGTGATTTCCGCGCACGCTTTCGGCGCAATTCCGGTCCGGGCTTTCCACGTCAGCTTGGGCAGGAGGTTGGCGTCGCCGGTGCTGGTGACCGACTCGATATGGACAGTGGCGTCGTAGCTGGCCTTAAGAGGATCGATCCGGAGCGAGAAAGGTGCGTACACCGTCGTGCCAGGAGTCAGGTTGCTGAAGTTCGCCGAGAACTCCAGGCCAGCGCCGTTTGCGGTGAAGTTGTCCGCCCATGTGCCAGAGGGCAGGTTCGACGTTGTCTTGTTGCCCTGGACGTTGAACTGGCCAGCCGAGAACACGCCGTTCGCATATTCCGTGTCTGACCAAGCCGCCAGCGACATGGTCGCACCGAGACCCAGGACCATTCCGCCGGCGAGAAGTGCCTTGCGCTTGCGACTGCGTCGCTGGGCGGGGGTGAGGGCGGTGTCGCTCATCATGTGGCTCCGGTACTAGCTGGGGAGTGCGGAAGTGGCGCGTGGTGCGAACCGGGCGGGGTCGGGTGTTCCGACCCCGCCCGGTGAACGTCTACACGAGTCGGCGAAGTGCCCGGTCAGTTGGTCAGCGGAAGCGACTCGCCGGCAAAGCGCCAGAGGATCGACGTCGCGCCATCTCCGCCAGCGGCACTTGCGGTCTTGATTGCGTCTTCGTCTTCGTCGAGTGTCACACCGATGCAGAGATGGCTCTGGTTACCGAACCCCTTGACGAGCGCGATGTCAGGCCCTGTCCCGGTTGCCGATCGGACACTCCCGAACGCCAGGGTCTGAGGGTCGGCCGCGAAGGCTCCGCCCTTCCAAGGCGAGGTCAGGGGGGTCTGCTCAGGTGCCGTGGTCGCCGGATCCTCGGCCACGCACGTTGCGGACTTGACGATCGCGAACTCAAGGAAGGGGGCAAGTGGCCCGGTTGCGGTCGCCGATTCGAGCCAGTAGCGGCCGTCGACCGTCGTGGCACTATCGGTGGCGATGCTGAACGGAGCGACCACGGTCTCGCCGGGTGAGAGATTGAGGGAGTCGATCTTGAAGTTCACCCCTCCGCTGGAGCTCCGCGTAGTCAGGTTGGCAGCTGACGACGCGGTGTTGTACTCCGTGTAGTCGTCGATGGTTTCGCTTGCGGCCTTGGGGGATCCGACGAGGTTGAACGTTCCGGTCTGGAACGTGCCGTTCGCGAACACGTCATCCGACCACGCGGCCAGCGTCACCGCGGCGCCGAGGCCGAGCACCACGCCGCCGGCGAGGATCGCCTTGCGCTTGCGGGCCCGGTCCTGCTTCCGCTGGGCTTCGGGAGCGAGGGGAGTGGTGGCGTCCATGTGCGCCCTGCCTTTCCGAGGGGGACCACGCGACGATCCCGGGGGGTGGGATGTGTCGGCCTCGTACGGGGATGGGACTTGATCGACACCGGGCCACTGCGGTGGCCCGCCGCATACATTACGAAAAAGTTATTGATGCCGCAACCATGAATGTGGGTTTATTCTCCCAGTGCAATGCACCGATCGGTCGCTCGGTACGCACTCGTTAGGTGTCGTGAATATTAGTGTTGACTTGGATTTGGAGTGGGCTCCGACATTCGAGGAGGTCAGGGCGGTGCAAGGGGGAGCGGCTGTTAACCCGTGCACCCCTAACCTGGCTCGCTGGCATACTCGGCCCCGTGCCCCGCGCGCGCCAGAGGTGAATCTGGTCACATGCCTACCTGCAGGAGAAGCCGATGCCCGACACCCCGTCCCTGAAGCTCGGTTACAAGGCGTCGGCCGAGCAGTTCGGTCCGCGTGATCTGGTGGAGTTCGCCGTGATGGCGGAGCAGGCGGGGATGGATTCGGCCACGGTGTCGGATCATTTCCAGCCGTGGCGCCACGACGGTGGTCATGCGCCGTTCTCGTTGGCGTGGATGACGGCGGTGGGGGAGCGCACCGAGAGGCTGCAGCTGGGCACCTCGGTGCTCACCCCGACGTTCCGCTACAACCCGGCGGTGTTGGCGCAGGCGTTCGCGACGATGGCGTGCCTGTACCCGGGCCGCATCTTCCTCGGTGTGGGTACGGGTGAGGCGCTCAACGAGATCGCCACCGGGCATCAGGGCCAGTGGCCGGAGTTCAAGGAGCGGTTCGCGCGCTTGCGTGAGTCGGTCCGGCTCATGCGCGAGCTGTGGACCGGTGAGACGACGAACTTCGAGGGTGACTACTACTCGACCAAGGATGCGTTCCTCTATGACGTGCCCGAGGGTGGGGTGCCTGTCTACGTCGCCGCGGGTGGTCCGGTGGTGGCCAAGTACGCCGGCCGGGTGGGCGACGGGTTCATCTGCACCTCCGGCAAGGGGATGGAGCTGTACACCGACAAGTTGCTCCCGGCCGTCGAGGAGGGCGCGGGAATCAACGAGCGCGATTCGGCGCAGATCGACCGGATGATCGAGATCAAGATCAGCTACGACCCCGACCCGGCCGCCGCGTTGGAGAACTGCCGCTTCTGGGCCCCGCTGTCGTTGACACCGGAGCAGAAGCACTCCGTGGACTCGCCCCGCGAGATGGAGCGCCTCGCTGACGAACTGCCCATCGAGCAGGTCGCCAAGCGCTGGATCGTCGCCTCCGACCCGGATGATGCCGTGGAGCAGGTCAAGCAGTACGTCGACGCCGGCCTCAACCACCTGGTCTTCCACGCCCCCGGCCATGCCCAGAAGCGCTTCCTCGACCTCTTCAAAACCGACCTCGAACCGCGACTGCGAGCCCTTGCATGAGTAACGAGAACAACCTCCCCGGCCCGGACAAGGCTGACCTCTCCGGCCTCGAGGGTCTCCTCGACGTGGCCGAGTCGGTCCGCGTCCTGCGCTACCCGCACGAGACGGAAGCCGACGAGGAGGGGCAGACCACGGAGTGGCACTGCGACATCGTCGTCGTCGACAACGTCCCCGCGCCCGGGTTCACCACCTACGCCACCGTCGGCGCCCGGGAGCTCCCCACCAACGTCACCACGCCCGACGGTCGGCAGATCCGCAGTGAGTTCGTCACAGTCGGCCGTACCGGACACCGCGCCATGGCCGACGTCCTGGACGCGTGCGCCCTGGCCGTCGCCACCGGGTCCATCCATGTGGCGCCGGGCGCGGTGATCCCGGGCGCGGTGGGGCTCGTCGACTCCGGCCGACGCTGCGAACACCTGGTCCTGACCCCGCCGTTCCTGTGGCCCGACCTGCAGGTGGTCGACGAGACCGGCGGCCCGGACGGCACCGGACCACTGCTCACCCGGCTGCAGGCCGTCCCGATCACCTCCGCCGAGATGTCGGCGGTC
>NZ_JAALEE010000190.1:0-3749 GCF_014145265.1 Dietzia sp. CW19
GTCCACGCGGTACCGGGCCAGATCGCTGTCCTGCAGGCAGCGCGCCAGAACGGTGGTCTCCGCGCCGAGGGACTCCCCCGGTTCCCAGGGATCCAGCGCGAGTTCGCGGTCCCGTCGCGCGAGGTCCGCGACCAGCTCGCCGAGCCGGTGCGGATCCGCCCAGGGCTCCGATCTGCGTGCGCGCTCGCGGAGCCGCCTCGGGTCGCGTCGGGCGTCCCGCAGATCGCCGAGGAAGAGCACCCCGCCGGGAGCCAGCAGGTCGAGCAGGCTGGTGAGCACCGCGTCGAGGTAGTCCCTGTCAGGAAAGTAGTGCACGACACTGTTGAGGACGATGAGGTCCGGCCTGTCCCCGGGAAGTGACTGCGGGTTCAGCTCGTGGGCGGCGCAGCGGTCGAAGGTCAGGCCGGCGGGCCGATCCGGATCGTCGACGAGGTCCCGGACCCCGGCGAGAGTCAGGTCGACCGCGTGATAGGACCGCACCTCCGGTCCGAGGACACGGGTGATCATCCCGGTGCCGGTCCCCACGTCGAGCACCCGCTCCGGACTCAGGCCCCGCAGACGGTCGACCGTGGCGTCCCGCCACTCCCACATGACCTCGGCGGGCAGGGGCCGGCCGGACAACGCGTCGACCCATCCCTCAAGACCGTCGGCCGCGGTCCCGCGGGCGTGACCGTCGGTGTAGATCTCCTCGTAGACCGTGGTCCACGCGTCCACCCGGTCGACCTGGGCACTCGTCAGCGTCCGGTTCATCGGCCAGCACCGCGCTGGTCCACGTCGGGCCCGGCGGTGCTAGCGCTAGCGCCGCCGAGACCGGACAGGAACTCCCGGATGGCCGACCCGATCTGCCCCACGGCGGGGCTCCTGAGCACCGAGTAGTGGTGCGCGTCCACTCCGAGGGTCGTGGCGCTGGAGCCGAGCGCGGTCCCCCACCCCAGATCCTCCGACCCCGCCGCGTCGTCCACTCCCATACCGACGCGGGAGTTCACCGGTGAGGTCTCATCGGTCCGCACCAGTAGGACGGGCACACCGGTGCCCTCAAGCGAGCGGGCGTGATGCTCCGCCAACCCCGCCAGATGGGAGGTGAACACCTCGAGCCGACGGCGGGCATCCGTCGCGGCCAGTCCCGCGCCCCGCAGCTGCTCCGCGAGGACGTCACCGCGGGCGGCGGGGTCGGCCGCGGCGGCCATACCTCGCCGGACCGACATCTCGGCCGCGTCGTCAGCGGGGGCCTGCCCCACCCCCGATCCGGCAAAGGCCTGGACGGACCGCAGATAGCGCAGTGCCACCTCGGCGTCGACCTCTCCGGGCGCGAGTCCCGCGATCCGCCGGATCCGGTCCGGGGTGGTCGAGTCGATCATGATCACCCCGCCCACGCGAACGCCACGCCCGTGCAACTCCACGGCCACGTCGTGGGCGACGGTGCCTCCCATCGACCAACCCCCGACCACCAATGGGTGGTCCTCACCGCGATGGGCGGCCTCGAGCAGATCCGCGTAGGCGGCCACGACGAGCGGGAGATCGTTCGGCATCGGGGTGTCGAAGTACCGGGGATCGGGAAGCGCCAGAACCCGTTTGTCCGGAAGCTCGGCGACCAGGTCGGAATAGCACAGGATGTCGCCACCCGACGGGTGGAGTAGGTAGACGGGTCCGCCCCCGGACCCGGACATGGGCACGAGGTGGGTCTCCGGATCGAGCGTGCTGGCCCCAGCGGGCGCGGTGAGGCGCGCCGGGATCTCGGTCACCTCGGGGCGCTCCGGTTGTTCAGCTTCCCGCCGCTCGTCCACCAGTGCTGCGATGCGCGCGATGGTGGGATCGACTACGGCCTCAGCGGGGGCCACCGCGAGCCCGGTGCGGCGCCGCACGTCGACCAGCACCCGGACCAGACCGAGCGAGTCGCCGCCAGCCGAGAAGAAGTCGGTCGAATCGCCGGGAGCGCTCCCGAGCTGGGACGTCACGGCCTCGCGGACGTGGGCCAGGGTGGCCTCCTCGGCGGCTCGGAGCGGCCGGACTCCCGCGCCGTCCGTGGCGTCCGTGGCGTCGGCCAGTGACGGCGACGTGAGATCGGCCAGCGATCGAGGGCCCGACGACGACTCGTTCTCTCCACCCCGGCCGTGCTGCGGCCAGTCGGCGTGCTCGAGCACCCGGTCCTCCAGCACGACGTCGATGAAGTCCCGCACCCGGTCGAGCAGGCGCTGGTGATCGTCGGGGTCGATGACCCCCTCGGGGCAGTCGACGTTGCACACGATCTGGTCGTTCTCCGACGCCACCTGCAGGTCCACCAGCACCTGCGGAGTGCGCACCCTCTCCCACACATCGGCCGGGTCGATGCGTCTGGTCACCGAGTGCGCCGTGGGATCGGTGAAGCCCAGCGTCGAGGTGAACACGACGGGAGAGACGAGGCCGCGGGTGCCCCGGTGCCGCGACAGCTCCCGGGCGACGTCGACGCCGTCGACCGCGGAATCGTCGAGCGAACGGCCGACCGCGTCGCCGAAGCCGCCGGCGTGCACCGCCGGATCCGACGAGTCGGGTACCGAGATGTCCACCAGCACCGTCGAGGAGAACGCGCCCAGGACCCTGTCGATGTCGCCCGAGATCGGCGGGCGGTTGAAGTACAGGACGGTGAGCAGGAACCGCTCCTGAGCGCACCACTCGGCGAGCGCGTGGGAGTACGCCGCCCCGAACACCGCCGTGGGAGTGACCCGCGCGGCGCGGCATCGCTCGGTGAACGCCGCGGCGGTACCTGCGTCGAGTCGGAACGCACGGCGTTCCATGCGCCGCACCCGGTCCGGCACCGACCGCACGGGGACGCGTGGTGCCTGCGGAAGCTCGGGGAGACGTCGCCGCCAGTTCTCCAGCGCTCGACGCGCCGCCGGACGCGTCGCGCCCGCCTCGAGCGTCGCCACGTGGTCCGCGAAGCTCACCTCGGGCGCCCGGAAGTAGGCGTTGGGCTCGTCATGGAAGGTGAGCAGTTGGTCGAAGAACAGGTAGAAGGACCATCCGTCCACAAAGACGAGCGCGGCCACCACATGGACGCGGGCACCGCCTCCGGGCAGCAGGTGCGCCCGGATACGGAAGGTCGGCCACTGTTCGGGATCGGGCCCGTCGACCTCCCATGCCGACCGAGTGCCCGAGACGGCGCGGGAGACCTCCTCGTCCGAGCACCCGGTGAGGTCGACTATCTCGACCGGGTCGGCGTCGAGCCGGGGGTCGTCGGGATCGAGGACGACTTGGTAGCCGTCCTCTGTGACTACGGCGCGCAGCATCGGCTGGTGATCGATGAGCCGGCGAGCGGCCGCGCGCAGCCGCTGGGGATCGCACAGCGGATCGAAGAAGTCGACGACGAAGTGTGCTGCATCGTTGGAGAGCTGCCAGCCCCCCTGGGCGCCGACCCAGTAGGCCTGCTGAAGCGGGGTCAGCGGGAACGGCCGTCCCGGCTCCGCGCGAACGAGCTGCGTCGGTTCGGCATCACCGACGCGCCATCCCGCAGCCGTCGCCTCGCTGGCGATCTCCTCGGGACTCACTCCGTTGAGGACGTCGGCGACGGGGACGGTGACACCGATCCCCCGTAAGCCGGCCACCGTGCGTACCGCGGTGAGCGAGTCGCCCCCCAACCCCAGGAAGTCTGCGTCTGCGCTGATGCCAGCGGGGTCCAGCCCGAGCACCTCGGCCCAGGCTCCCCGGACGAGGTCGAGCAGAGTCGCGGCCGGATCGGCCGCCTGGCCCGCCTGGCCTGCCTGGCCTGCCTGGCC
>NZ_JAALEE010000191.1:0-7732 GCF_014145265.1 Dietzia sp. CW19
GCGCCCTTCGTCGTCGTCCGGCGAAGCCCCACCCACTCCGGACGGACCCCCGTCCCGGACCCGGGCACCACCGGCAGGCGCGGTGGCCGCCTGCGCGGTGCCCGACTCCAGCGCCTCGACTCGCTGCACCAGCGCGATCATGGAGTCGTCGGCGGAGGGCAGGAGCAGCTTGGCGCAGAGGATCTCCAGCAGCAGCCTGGGCGAGGTGGCGCCGCGCATCGACCCCATCCCCTCGTGCACCATGTCCGCACACCGCGCCAGGGTGGCGGGCCCGATGTTCTCGGCCTGGCGCCGCATGGTGTCGGCCTGCTCGACCGGGGCGTCGACCAGCCCGCGCTCGATGGCCTGGGGCACCGACTGCACCATGATCAGGTCCCGCAACCGCTGGAGCAGGTCGGCGGCGAACCGGCGGGGGTCGAGCCCGGCCTCGATGACCTTGTCGACGGTCCGGAACAGCGTCGCACCGTCACCCGCGGCGAGCGCGTCCACGGTGTCGTCGATCAACGCGACCTCGGTGGCCCCCAGCAGACTCACCGCACGCGAATAGGTGATGCCGTCCTCGCCCGCGCCCGCCATCAGCTGATCCAGCACGCTCAGCGTGTCACGCGGCGACCCGCCACCCGCGCGGATGACCAGGGGGAAGACCGTGGGCTCGACCCTCACTCCCTCCTGCTCGCTGATCCGCTCGACCAGCCCGCGCATCGACGACGGCGTGAGCAGGCGGAACGGGTAGTGATGCGTCCGCGAGCGGATGGTCGGCAGCACCTTCTCCGGCTCGGTGGTGGCGAAGATGAAGATGAGGTGCTCCGGCGGCTCCTCCACGATCTTGAGCAAGGCGTTGAAGCCCGCGTTGGTGACCATGTGCGCCTCGTCGATGATGAGCACCCGGTACCTGGACGACGCCGGCGCGAAGAACGCCCGCTCACGCAGGTCGCGGGTGTCGTCCACGCCGCCGTGACTGGCCGCGTCGAGCTCGGTGACGTCCAGCGTGCCCGTGCCCCCGGGTGCCAGGGCCACGCACGAGTCGCACTCCCCGCACGGCGTGGCGGTGGGCCCCTCCACGCAGTTCAGCGACCGGGCGAGGATCCGGGCGGACGACGTCTTGCCGCACCCTCGCGGGCCGGAGAAGAGATAGGCGTGGTTGATGCGACCGGAGGACAGGGCCACCGAGAGCGGTTCGGTGACGTGCTCCTGGCCCACGACCTCGGCGAAGGAGGCGGGGCGATACTTCCGATAGAGGGCCACGTGTAGAGGGTACCCAGGGGGTACGACGGCGAGGTCCGCCCTCCGCGTCCCGGGACACGACCTCCGGAAATGACCGGAGGGGCCGCGTCTCCGCAGCCCCTCCCGACGTCCCTCGCGCGGCGGTGCGGGCCCCCTCAGACCCTCGCGGCGCGGTTCCGGACCAGGATCGAAGCACCGGCCCCTCGCAGCCCCTCAGCCGCACTCCGGTGCCCGATCCCTTGTGGGGTCCGGACGGTAGAGATACAACCATGCCGACCTGCGGGGATCAAGGACCTACTCTCGTTGACTATTGCTCAACTATGCGGCTGGCGACATACGTGCACGTCAGCGCCACCGCCGCGGTCCCCCCTGCGTGCCCACCCAATGGGAACATGTTGTAGATCACGTTGGGGCATGTCTCGCAGGTGAAGACGGCTCGGCGACCCGCGCCGGAGCGCGAGGGCGGGCGCCCGGCGCACCCGACCCATGGGGGAAGGTGATTAACGAAGGGGGAGGTGCTGTTACATCAGTTTCGTGCGTCGCGGCACGCGGCGAGCAGCGCGCACAGCCCCACGACGTCCATCGCCGTCTCGACCTCGGCCAGCGGCGGCAACGTGGGGGCCAATCGGATGTGCCGATCGTCGGGATCCTGCCCGTACGGATAGGCCGAACCCGCAGGGGTCAGAGCCACCCCGACCGCCTTGGCCAGGCGGACGGTCTCCGTGGCGGTGCCGTCCGGCACCTCGAGGTCGATGAAGTACCCGCCCTCGGGACTCGTCCACGTCGCCACGTCGTACCCGCCGAGCCTCCGGCCCAGTGCGGCGGCGGCCGCCTCGAACTTCGGGGCCACGATCTCGCGGTGCTTCTGCATGTGGTCCCGCACCCCGTCGGCGTCACCGAAGAAGCGCGCGTGTGCCAGCTGGTTGACCTTGTTGGGGCCGATCGACCGGATCCCGGTGTGCCCCAGGTACCAGTCGAGGTTCGCCTCGGAGGCGGAGAGGAACGACACCCCGGCCCCGGCGAAGGTGATCTTGGAGGTCGAACACACCTGCAGGAATCGATTGGGGTGACCGGCCTCGGCGGCCAGCGAATCCACATCGGGCACCTTGGGGAAGTCCTCGGTCAGCGTGTGCACCACGTAGGCGTTGTCCCAGATCACCCGGAAGTCCGGGGCGGCCGCGGCCATCCGGGCCAGCCGGGACACGGTGTGGTCGCTGTAGACGGTCCCGGTCGGGTTGGAGTAGATCGGCACACACCACATGCCCTTGATCGACGGGTCCGTGGCGACGAGGTGCTCCACCTCGTCCATGTCCGGGCCGCCCTCCCCCATCGTCACGGGGATCATCTCGATACCGAGGGCCTCGGTGATGCCGAAGTGCCGGTCGTACCCGGGGACCGGGCACAGCCAGCGGAGCTTCGGCTCGTCCTTCCACGGGCGCTCCGAGTCGGGCGTACCGAACAGCATCGAGAACGTCAGCAGGTCGTACATGATCGACAGGCTCGCGTTGTCCTGGGCGATCACGCGGCCGGCGTCCACGCCCAGGAGTTCGGCGATGATCCCGCGGAGCTCCGGCAGACCGGCGCCGCCGCCGTAGTTACGGACGTCGGTCCTGCCGGCCGTGTGGTCGCCCTCCCCCGGAAGCGCCAGCAGTCGCTCGGAGAGGTCCAACTGCTCGGGTGACGGCTTCCCGCGGGTCAGGTCCAGGGACAGTCCCCGGTCGGCGAGCGAGTCGTACTCGGACGACAACTCGGACTCGAGTCGGGTGAGTTCGTCGGCGGAGAGATCGGACAGCGCCATAGTGGCCTCCGGGAGGTCGACATCGTCGGTGGTGTGTGTACCCAGACGTAAAGGGACCCCGCGCACCCGCCAGAGCCCGCTGACCCTTGCTGCCTTCCGGCCCTGGGGGAGTTCACAGGATGGACGCCGCGCGGGGTCCGGTGACGAGTCTAGCCGTGCCGCCTCCGCCGCTGCACGCAGCCCGGGATGTGGCCGGTGATTCCCGGATGGTTTGCCAGTGGTTGGCCGCGCTGGGTACTCTCGTCCACGGAGGATTCGCCTAGTGGCCTATGGCGCTCGCCTGGAACGCGGGTTGGGGTTTATAGCCCCTCAGGGGTTCAAATCCCCTATCCTCCGCCGCAGACGCGGCCCGGTGCTCTCGAGCCCGGGCCGCGTCTCTCATTTCGGCCGGTGCGCCGGCTGCCCCCACCGCAGCCGAGCCCGCTCGGTAGCATCGCGAACGTGACCGAGATCACCAGTCCGGACGTCGAGCTACGGGTGCTCGTCTACAGCCACGACGCCGCGACCCGCAGCCGCGTCATGTCAGCACTGGGCACGCGCCCGCACCCCGACCTCCCCCGACTGCACTTCACCGAGGTCGCCACGGCACCGGTGGTGATC
Organism: Dietzia sp. CW19; assembly: GCF_014145265.1. Taxonomy (NCBI): domain Bacteria; kingdom Bacillati; phylum Actinomycetota; class Actinomycetes; order Mycobacteriales; family Dietziaceae; genus Dietzia; species Dietzia sp. CW19. The sequence goes on from NZ_JAALEE010000191.1 coordinate 3,623, forward strand.
GAGCACATGGACGCCGGGGGGATCGGTCTCGCGATCCTCGACGGCGAGGCCGCCCCCACCGGCGGGCTGGGTCTGGCCAAGCAGCTGCGCGACGAGCTCGACCACACCCCGCCGATCCTCGTGCTGATCGGGCGCGCGGACGACCGGTGGCTGGCCGACTGGTCCCGGGCCGACGCGTCGGTCCCGCACCCGATCGACCCGCTCCGGCTGCGGGACACCGTCACCTCGCTCCTCGCGCCGACCTGAGCGCCCGCCGCCACGGACGGTCGCCGTTGACGGCCACCACAGACCCCGGAAGTCGTCTGCCGAAAGTCCAGACACACGTCAAAGCAATGTGAGTAGAGTCACAGTCGAGGACCGGGACACCCCGATCTGACAGGGAGTCGGCGGGCCGTCAACCCACCACCACCGGTCGCCAACGATCCCATGCGGTTGCAGGAGAAGTCTGCCCACAGGTGCCTTCTCGAGGAACACGCGAGGAGTGACGCGATGAACGAGTACGTGCCGATCCTGGCCCTCGGGGCCGTCGCCGTCGCCTTTGCCGTCTTCTCCTCGCTGGTCTCCTCGCTGGCCGGTCCGAGCCGGTTCAACAGGTCGAAACTCGAGGCCTACGAGTGCGGCATCCAGCCCACCCCGCAGCCGGTCGGCGGCGGACGGTTCCCGGTGAAGTACTACCTCACCGCGATGCTGTTCATCATCTTCGGCATCGAGATCCTCTTCCTCTATCCGTGGGCCGTCCACTTCGACAACCTCGGGTTGTTCGGGCTGGCCGCGATGGCCCTGTTCGTCTTCAACGTCTCCGTCGCCTACGCCTACGAGTGGCGTCGGGGCGGACTGAGCTGGGACTGACCGGAACCGGGAGGAGGAGACAGTCATGGGACTGGAAGAGAAACTGCCGAGCGGGTTCCTGCTGACCACGGTCGAGCAACTCGCGGGCTACATGCGCAAGGGGTCGCTCTGGCCCGCCACCTTCGGCCTGGCGTGCTGCGCCATCGAGATGATGGCCACCAGCGGCGGCCGCTACGACCTGGCCCGGTTCGGCACCGAGGTGTTCCGGGCCTCCCCCCGCCAGGCCGATCTGATGATCGTCGCCGGCCGCGTCAGCCAGAAGATGGCCCCGGTCCTGCGCCAGGTGTACGACCAGATGGCCGAGCCCAAGTGGGTGCTGGCCATGGGTGTGTGCGCGTCCTCGGGCGGGATGTTCAACAACTACGCGATCGTCCAGGGCGTCGACCACGTCGTCCCCGTGGACATCTACCTGCCCGGATGCCCGCCGCGGCCCGAGATGCTCATGCACGCGATCATCACCCTGCACGACAAGATCCAGCACATGCCCCTCGGCGCCAACCGGGCCGAGGCCGTCCGCGCGGCGGAGCAGGCGGCCCTGGACCAGCGTCCGCTCATCCCCGTCGAGGGGATGTTCCGGTGACCGGCGATCATCCGGTCCCGGCCGATGCCCCGGACCCCGCGGGCCCGGCCGGATCCGACGCGACCACGGTCGGCGTCCGCCACGGCATGTTCGGGGTGCGCGGCTCCGGGGACACCTCCGGGTTCGGCGGGCTCGTGCGCCCGGTCGACATGCCGGGCGGTACCCGGCCGCCCGACGGTGGGGACGACGACGAGGTGGTCGCCGCGCTCACGGCCGCACTGGCATCGCGGGGCGGACCGACCTTCGACGAGGCCGTGGAGAAGGTCGTGGTGCACGGCGGACAGCTGACCCTGCACGTCCGGCGCCGACATCTGCCGGCGGTCGCGCTGACACTCCGGGACGACCCCGCACTCCGCTTCGAGATGTCACTCGGGGCGAGCGGGGTGCACTACCCCGACGCCGCGGGCCACGAACTGCACGTGGTCTACCCGCTCCAGTCGATCACCCACAACCGCCGGCTGCTGCTGGAGGTCTCGGCCCCCGATTCCGATCCGCACATCCCGTCCCTGACCAGGATCTATCCGACCACCGACTGGCACGAGCGGGAGACCTACGACTTCTTCGGCGTCCACTTCGACGGACACCCCTCACTCACCCGCATCCAGATGCCGGACGACTGGGAGGGCCATCCGCAACGCAAGGACTACCCGCTCGGCGGGATCCCCGTGCAGTACAAGGGCGCGACCATCCCGCCCCCGGACCAGCGGAGGGCCTACAGCTGATGGCCGACAGAACCGACTCGGACACCGTCCTCACCGCGACCGGGCAGGACTGGGAGGCGATCAGCGACGCGGCACGGAACGCCGACGACGACCGCATCGTCGTCAACATGGGCCCCCAGCACCCGTCCACTCACGGGGTGCTGCGGCTCATCCTCGAGATCGAGGGCGAGACCGTCACCCGCGCGAGCTGTGGGATCGGCTACCTGCACACCGGTATCGAGAAGAACCTCGAGTACCGCTACTGGACCCAGGGCGTCACCTTCGTCACCCGGATGGACTACCTCTCGCCGTTCTTCAACGAGGTCGCCTACTGCCTCGGGGTGGAACGGCTGCTCGGGATCACCGACCGGATCCCGGAGCGGGCGTCGGTCATCCGGGTGATGCTCATGGAGCTCAACCGGATCTCCTCGCACATGGTCGCGCTCGCGACCGGCGCCCTGGAACTCGGGGCCAGCACCCCCATGCTGTTCGGCTTCCGCGAGCGGGAGATGGTCCTGGACGTCTTCGAGATCATCACCGGTCTGCGGATGAACCACGCCTACGTCCGGCCCGGCGGGGTGGTCCAGGACCTCCCGGACGAGGCCGTGCCCAAGGTGCGCGAACTCCTGGACGTGATGCCCGGCCGCATCCGCGAGATGGAGCTCCTCCTGCGCCAGAACCCGATCTGGAAGATGCGGCTCGAGGGGGTGGGCTATCTCGACCTCACCGGGTGCATCGCCCTCGGGGTGACCGGACCGGTGCTGCGGGCCAGTGGACTGCCCCACGACGTGCGCCGGACCGATCCGTACTGCGGGTACGAGACCTACGAGTTCGACGTGGTGACCGGGTCGGGCAGCGACTGCTACGACCGGTTCGTCATCCGGGTGGACGAGATGAAGGAGTCGCTGGGGATCGTCGAACAGTGCCTGGACCGGCTCGAGCCCGGCCCCGTGATGGTCGACGACCCCAAGATCGCGTGGCCCGCCCAGCTCAAGGTCGGCCCCGACGGCCTGGGCAACTCCGCCGAGCACGTCCGCCACATCATGGACAGCTCGATGGAGGCCCTGATACATCACTTCAAGCTGGTCACCGAGGGGTTCGCGGTGCCCCCGGGTCAGGTGTACGTGCCGGTCGAGTCGCCCCGCGGCGAGCTGGGAGTGCACATGGTCTCGGACGGCGGCACCCGCCCGTACCGGGTCCACTACCGCGACCCGTCGTTCACCAACCTGCAGGCGGTGGCCGCGATGTGCGAGGGCGGGATGCTCGCCGACGTGATCGCCGCCGTCGCCAGCATCGACCCGGTGATGGGGGGTGTGGACCGATGAGCGGCGAGCCGGTCTTCCTCCAGTTCGGTCAGAAGCCCGACGAACCGGGCGCCATCGTCCACCCGGGCGCACGGCGGACGTATCCGGACGAGGTCCGGGAGCGTCTGGCCGCCGATGCCGCCGTGATCGTCGCCCGCTACCCGCAGGACAGGTCGGCGCTGCTCCCGCTGCTGCACCTCGTGCAGGCGGAGGACGGGCACATCACCCCGGCCGGCATAGAGTTCTGCGCCCGGGTGCTCGACCTGACGGCGGCCGAGGTGATGGCGGTGGCGACGTTCTACTCGATGTACCGCCGCACCCCGACGGGTGACTACCTGGTGGGCGTGTGCACCAACACGCTCTGCGCGGTGATGGGCGGGGACGAGATCCTGGCCTCCCTCGCCGAGCACCTCGAGCTCGACGGCCCCGGCACCACGGACGACGGCAGGGTGACCCTGGAGCACATCGAGTGCAACGCCGCCTGCGACTACGCCCCGGTGGTGATGGTCAACTGGGAGTTCTTCGACGACCAGACCCCCGCCTCGGCCCGGCGGGTGGTCGACGACCTGCGGGCCGGGCGGACGGTGACCCCCACCCGCGGTGCTCCGCTGTGCACCTTCCGCGAGACCGCCCGCATCCTCGCGGGCTTCCCCGACCCGCGCCCCGGCGCCAATGA
>NZ_JAALEE010000192.1:0-2532 GCF_014145265.1 Dietzia sp. CW19
TGGGCCTTGGCCTGGGCTCGTGGGGTCAGCGCCACGGCCTCCTGCTGATCCATCTGCGACCTCGGTACCGTCGAACTCAGTGGAAGAAGTGCCGGGCGCCGGTGAAGTACATCGTGATCCCGGCCTTCTCGGCGGCCTCGATCACCTCTGCGTCCCGGACGGACCCGCCCGGCTGCACCACCGCGCGCACCCCGGCCTCGGCGAGCACCTCGAGCCCGTCGGCGAACGGGAAGAACGCGTCCGACGCCGCCACGGCCCCGGTCACCCGCTCCCCCGCGCGCTGCACCGCGAGCCGGGCCGAGTCGACACGGTTGACCTGGCCCATGCCCACTCCGACGGTGGCGCCGGACTGGACCAGCAGGATGGCGTTGGACTTGACCGCCCGGCAGGCGCGCCACGCGAACAGCAGGTCGCGCAGGGTCGCCTCGTCGGCGTCGTCGCCGCACGCCTTGGTCCACCCCGCGGTCACGTCGCCGTCGGCGTCCAACGAATCGCGCTGCTGCACCAGCACGCCGCCGGAGATCTGCTTGCGCTCGAGCTCCCCCTGCGCCGGCGGGTTCGCCTCGAGGATCCGGATGTTCTTCTTCCGCTGCAGGATCTCCACGGCACCGTCCGCGTAGGAGGGCGCGATGATCACCTCGGTGAAGATCTCGGCCACCTGCTCGGCCATCTCCAGGGTCACCTCGCGGTTGGCGGCGATCACCCCGCCGAACGCGCTGACGGGGTCGCACTCGTGGGCGGCGCGGTGGGCCGCGGCGATGTCGGCGTCGATCGCGATGCCGCACGGGTTCGCGTGCTTGATGATCGCCACGCACGGTTCGGCGTGGTCGAACGCGGACCGCCAGGCGGCGTCGCCGTCGACGTAGTTGTTGTAGCTCATCTCCTTGCCGTGCAGCTGCTCGGCCTGAGCGAGTCCGGGGGCCGCGGCGGAGTCCGTGTAGAGGGCGGCGCCCTGGTGCGGGTTCTCTCCGTAGCGCAGGGTGGCGGCCAGGTCGAGACTCTGCCCCTGCCACACCGGAAAGCTCTCGTCCCCGTCCCCCGCGGGGGTCGCGGTCTGCTCCGTCATCCAGGTGGCCACCGCGACGTCGTAGGCACCGGTGTGGCGGAAGGCGGCGGCGGCGAGCCGACGGCGCTCCTCCAGCGGGAATCCGCCCTCGGCCACCGCGTCCAGGGCCTCGCCGTACCCGGCCGGGTCCACCAGCACCGCGACCGACGGGTGGTTCTTGGCCGCCGCCCGGACCATGGACGGACCACCGATGTCGATCTGCTCCACGCACGCGTCGAAGTCCGCGCCGGAGGCGACGGTGTCTGTGAAGGGATAGAGATTGACGACGACGAGCTCGAACGGACGCACACCGAGTTCCGCGACCTGCTCGAGGTGTTCCGGCTTGCGCGTGTCGGCCAGGATGCCCGCGTGCACCCGCGGGTGCAGGGTCTTCACCCGGCCCTCCAGGCATTCGGGGAACCCGGTCAGGTCCTCGACGGGCGTCACCGCGACCCCCGCGGCCGCGATGCGCTGGGCGGTGGAACCGGTTGACACGATCTCGACGTCGGCGGCCGCCAGACCCCGCGCGAGATCCTCGAGTCCGGTCTTGTCGTAGACGCTGATGAGCGCACGGCGGACGGGCCTGCGGGAGTCGGTCACGATAGGTGCACCTTTCGACCTTCGGTGTGGAGTCGGCCACGGGCGGCGGCCGCGAGGATGTCGACGAGCAGCTCGCGCTCGACGACCTTGATTCGTTCGTGGAGGGACGACTCGGTGTCGTCGGGGAGGACGTCGACCGCGCACTGGGCGATCACCGGGCCCGTGTCCACCCCGGCGTCGACCAGGTGGACGGTACATCCCGTGACCCTCACCCCGTAGGCGAGCGCGTCCCGCACCGCGTGGGCGCCGGGGAAGGACGGCAGCAGGGCCGGATGGGTGTTGACCACGCGCCCCGCGAACTCACCGAGGAACGCCTCGCCGAGGATGCGCATGAAGCCCGCGGAGACGACCCAGTCCGGCGAGAACCCGCGCACCGCGTCCGTCAGCGCACGGTCCCAGGACGGGCGGTCGGGGTGATCGGCCGGACGGACGATCGCGGTGGGCAGTCCGGCGGCCCGGGCGCGGGTCACGGCCTCGCACTGGCGATCGGAGACCAGGCCGACCACCCGGTAGGGGCAGTCGGCCCCGTCGGACGAGTCCAGGACGCTCTGCGCGAGCGAGCCGGCACCGGAGGCCAGGAGTACGACCTGGCAGGGTGCTCCGGACTCGGCACTGACCACGTCCTACGCTCCTGCCCGTCGATCCACCTGCCCGCAGGATTCCCGGGCACGGGTCGCAGTCTAGTCGGAGGCCTTCGGGCTCTCGTCAGGGCTCTCCCCGGCCGTCTCGGCTTCGACTGACGCCGCGCCGTCTACCGCCGCGCCGTCCACCGCCGCGTCGTGCCCGTCCCCCTCTGTCGCTCCCCCGGAGTCCGGCGCCGTCCCGCTCGCGGAGTCGGGGGACTCGGGACGGGGGGCCGCCACCTCGTCGTCGTCGGGCTCGTCGCC
>NZ_JAALEE010000016.1:0-3920 GCF_014145265.1 Dietzia sp. CW19
CCCCCGCAGGCGCCCAGCCCCGGACCGTCGATCACCCGCCGGCCGCGCTCTCCCCCGGGTCCGTCGACCCCGGACCCGTCGACCCCGTGGCCGCGTTCCGCCCGGTCCCACCCGACCAGCGCACTCCGGAGCGGTACCTCCCGAGCCCCTCGCCCGACCCGTGGTACTCCTCCCCTCCCACCGTGGACCCCGACACGGCTCCCGGCACCATCCTGGCCACCCGCCCGGTGTCGATCCCGCCGCACAACGTCCGCAACTTCGGCCGCGGATGGCAGGTGCTGGTCCAGAGCGCCGACTCCCACGACCGGCCGCAGCAGATCGTGTCCACGATCATCGAGCCGGCCACGCCGTGGCCCGGCCCGGAGCCCCGGCCGCTGGTGTCGTTCAACGTGACCATCGACTCGCTGGGGCTGACGTGCATGCCCTCGCACGTCCTGCCCCACAAGTTCAACATGGAACTGCCGCCCTTCCTGCAGATCCTCGCCGATCGTGGCTACGGGCTCGTCCTCACGGACTTCCAGGGCCCCAAGGCCGCGTACGCGGCGGGACGGGCCAACGGCCGGGCCGTCCTGGACGGGATCCGCGCGGCCCGCGCCTTCACCCCGGCCGGTGACCCGGGCCCGATCTTCTCCGACTCGCGCGTGGTCCAGGTGGGGTACTCCGGTGGGGCAATCGCCACGGGGTGGGCCGCCCAGCTGCAGCCGGTGTACGCACCCGAGCTCACCGGGGTGCTGGTCGGGTCCTCCGTGGGCGGGGTCCCCGCCGACTACGCGGATCTGTTCGACACGATGGACGGGACGCTCGCCTCCGGCCTCTACCGCGCCGCCGTGCTGGGGCTGGCCCGCGAGTACCCGCAGCTCTACCCGCTGCTCAACGACACCGGCGACGTGGTGGCGCACCAGCTCCGCGACGCCTGCGCGTCGACCAACACGGTCGGCGGACTCGCCCCTTTCCCGCTGTCGGCGATCACCGACCTCGACCCCCGCACCGATCCCACGGTGATCGAGGTGATGGCCCGCAACAGATTGGGGCGGGCCGATCCCGCCCACGGAGCGGATCCACGTGAGGTCCCCTCCGGGCCGGTGCAGGTGTGGCACGCCGACGCGACCGTCCCGATGGGCCCCGGTCCGGGCTCGTCACAGGGCCCCGGGGACACCTTCGTCCCGGAGTGGACCGCCCACAGGCTGGTCGACGAGTGGTGCGCGGCGGGTGCGGACGTGGAGTACACGCCCGTGGCCGGTGAACACGTGACCGGCGCCTACACGGCGGTCGGTCCCGTCATGGACTGGGTGGACGCCCGCGCCCGCGGCGTGCCGTTCACCACGGGGTGCCGCTGATCGGCGATCCCGGCGGTAACCTCGGCCGGGTGAGCACCACGCAGCAGACCCCCCCGGCCCAGTCCACCCTGGACACCGAACTCAAGCGCCTCACCGGCTGGGGACGCACCTCGCCGGCCATGAGCCACGTGCTCACCCCACGCTCGGTGGAGGAGATCTCGGCGGCCGTCGCGGCGGTCAACGACGCCAACTCCTCCGGTCCAGCACACCTGCGGCGCGGGGTCGTGGCCCGGGGACTCGGCCGCTCGTACGGGGACAGTGCGCAGAACTCCGGCGGCCTGGTTCTGGACATGAGCCGGTTCAACCGCATCCACGAGCTCAACGCCGAGAAGGCGCTCGCCGTGGTCGACGCCGGGGTGAACCTGGACCAGCTCATGCGCGCCGCACTGCCGTTCGGCCTGTGGGTACCGGTGCTGCCGGGCACGCGTCTGGTCACCGTGGGCGGGGCGATCGGACACGACATCCACGGCAAGAACCACCACTCGGCGGGGTCGTTCGGCAACCACGTCACCCGGATGGAGCTGCTCGTCGCGGACGGCCGCGTCCTCACCCTGGAGCCCGGTGGGACGTCCGACGACCCCGGGGGCACGCTCTTCTGGGCCACGGTGGGTGGCAACGGCCTCACCGGCGTCGTCCTCAAGGCGTGGATCGCCATGACCCGGACCGAGACCGCGTTCTTCCTGGCCGACTCCGACCAGACCGCCTCGCTCGACGAGACCATCGCGCTGCACACCGACGGCTCCGAGGCCAGGTACACCTACTCCTCGGCGTGGTTCGACGCGATCAGCGCGCCGCCGAAGCTCGGCCGCGCCGCCGTGTCCCGCGGTTCGCTCGCCACGCTGGCCCAGCTCGAGGAGTATGCGCCCAAACTCGCCAAGGACCCACTGGCCATGAACGCCAAGCCGCTGGTCACGTTCCCGGACGTGTTCCCCAACGGCCTGGCCAACAAGTTCACCTTCGGTCCCATCGGCGAGGTCTACTACCGCCTGGGCGGCACCTCGAGGAACAAGATCAAGACCCTCCCGGCCTTCTATCACATGCTCGATCTCTTCGGCGAGTGGAACCGGGCGTACGGGTCGGAGGGCTTCCTGCAGTACCAGTTCATCGTCCCGCCCGGGGCGGTCGACGGGTTCAAGGAGATCATCGGCGATATCCAGCGGTCGGGCCACTACTCGTTCCTCAACGTGTTCAAGCTCTTCGGGCCCGGGAACCAGGCGCCGCTCTCGTTCCCCATGGAGGGCTGGAACGTGTGCGTGGACTTCCCCATCAACGACCGCCTGAACGCGTTCGTCAACGAGCTCGACGCCAAGGTCATGTCGATGGGCGGCCGGCTCTACACCGCCAAGGACTCGCGGGTCCCGGCCGAGCGTTTCCACGCCATGTACCCGCAGATCGACTCGTGGATCGCCACGCGCCGCGGGATCGACCCCCACGGGGTCTTCGTCTCCGACATGGGCCGGCGTCTCGAACTGCTCTGACCCGGGGGCTGTACAGGCGGTCGTCGGCGGGCCCACAATAGGGTGACCCCGGACGACGAGGGTCGCCCGGAGGCCGATCGGGAGTCCGCCATGATCCTCCGCACCGTCGCCGCCGCCGTCGTCCTCGTCGCCGTCTCCCCGCCGTCCACCGCGTGGAGACGGGCACCGCGGAGGCCGCCCCCGGCACCTCCCGGGGTCCGCCCACCCCCTCGGGGCTCGCGCCCCGCCGGGTAGTCCCGGCCACCTTCCCCGTTCCGGCGGGAAGGCCTCGGTAGACTCCTGCGCATGATCAATGCCGTCGGCGTCCCCCAGACCCTGCTCCTGCTCGGAGGCACCTCCGAGATCGGCCTGGCGATCTGCGGGGAGTACCTCCAGCAGGGGCCGATGCGCGTGGTGCTGGCCTGCCTCCCCGGAGACCCGGGCATCGAGGACGCGCGCGCCGAGATGACGGCCGCCGGGGCCACCGCCGTCGACGTGGTGGACTTCGACGCCGCCGCCACCGACTCCCACCCGGCCGCCTTCGAGCAGATCTTCGCCGGGGGCGACGTCGACGTGGCCATCGTGGCGTTCGGCCTGCTCGGGGAGAACGAGGAACTCTGGTCCGATCAGCGCAAGGCCGTGCAGATCGCCCAGGTCAACTACACCGGCGCCGTCTCGGTGGGCGTGCTGCTCGCCGGGCGGATGAAGACGCAGGGATACGGCCGGATCATCGCCATGAGTTCGGCCGCCGGGCTCCGCGCCCGCCGCTCCAACTTCGTCTACGGCTCCACCAAGGCCGGGCTCGACTCCTTCTACACGGGCCTGGGCTACGCGCTCGACGAGTACGGGGTGGACGTCCTGGTGATCCGCCCGGGTCAGGTCCGCACCCGCATGTCCGCGCACGTCAAAGAGGCACCGCTCACCATCAACAAGGACGACGTCGCCCGCATCGCGGTCAAGAAGTCCGGGGCGGGCAAGGGCGCCGTCTTCGCCCCCGCCGCGTTCGGCGGCGTCATGGCCGTGCTCACCCACGTGCCGCGCCCGATCTTCCGCAAGCTCCCCTTCTGACCATGCCGGTGGCGCTCCGGGGGCCGGGCCTGGCGGCCGCGGCGACGCTGCTGGCCGC
>NZ_JAALEE010000001.1:0-4602 GCF_014145265.1 Dietzia sp. CW19
GTAGGTCACCGCCGAACACAACTTCACACGAGAGCCCCCGGATCGCATCACGCGACCCGGGGGCTCTCGTCATACCACCCCACCCACGTGCGTGGCAGGCTGCAGGCGAGCTTGCAGGCCTGCGGACGAGGACCGGGCCCGTCTCCGGCTCGGGTGACCGGCGGACCGGAAGGAGTCGGCCTCGGGTTCGGACTGGCTGGCGTGGTCGGAGCCGCCGTGGTCTCGGATCTGGAGGATGAGAGAGGTGCCGACGGGGTGGACAAGCGACTGAATCGGCTCACCCTCGAGCGTCGGCAGGTGTGGATCTATGTCGCGGCCATCGCCGCGGGTCTCGCATCGGGGAGCGCCATCCCGGCGACGGCGTCGATGGCCGAGGTGCTGCTGTGGCCGGTTCTCGCCCTGTTGCTCTATGCCACGTTCCTCCAGGTGCCGGTGCTGCACCTGATCTCCGCCTCGCGCGACCTCCGGTTCTCCGGAGTGGTCCTGTTGGGCAACTTCGTACTCATGCCCCTGATCGTGTGGGCGATGGTGTCTCTCCTTCCCGCCGACCCCGCGATCCGTCTGGGCGTGTTGCTGGTGTTGCTCGTGCCGTGCACCGACTGGTTCATCGCCTTCACCCAGCTCGCCGGCGGGGATGTGCCCCGGGCCGTCGCGGTGACCCCCGTCAACCTTGTTCTACAGCTGCTCCTGCTTCCTCTTTATCTGCTGCTCATGGCGCGGGAGGAGGTCACAGGGTTGATCACGCTCAACGTGGTCGCGCCGGCGCTGCTGATCGTCGCCGTGCCCCTGATCGCGTCGACGCTCACGCAGTGGTGGGTCGATGCCCGCCCGGGGCGTCTTGTGGTGCGTGATCGATGGGCCTGGGCACCGGTTCCGCTGCTCGCTGGTGTCGTGTTTCTCGTCGCCACGGCTCAGGTGGATACCGTGCTCGGTGCGCTGAACGTTCTCCCGGTCGTCGTCCCGGTCTTCGTGGCGTTCCTGCTCGCGGCCGCGCTCACCGCCAAGGCTCTGGCGGTCTCGTTCTCTCTCCCGCCCCGACAGGCCCGGACACTCGCCTTCGGACTCGGGACCCGGAATTCGTTTGTCGTCCTTCCGCTGGCGCTCGCACTGCCTGAGGGGTTCGAGGTGGCGGCAGTGGTGATCGTGGCACAGACCCTGGTCGAGCTCCTCGGCATGATCGCCTTCCTCTGGCCTGACTTCCACAAGTTTTAGTGTCACCCTGCGTTGATCGCGTCGATGACGGCTCGCGCAGCGTCCGGGATTGTGGGCTCGACGAGCATTTCGTGGTCGCCAATGGCGACGGTGACCGTGCGCAGCGGCCGCAGGGTGGTGACGATCTTCCTGGTCGACATGCCGGTGACGTCCTGCAGGTGCCGGGCCACGGCCAGGGCCGCGAACACGACGGTCAGGTGAGCTTCGATCGCATCGCGGGTGCGGTGGAAGATCGGCCGGGCCCTCAGGTCGGCCTTGGCCATGCGGAAGGACTGCTCGACCTTCCAGAGATCGTGATAGGCCGCCACGACGGCATGGCCGTCCATCACGTCCGGGGCAATGTTGGTGACATACCCCTTGTAACCTGCAGATTCGCGGGCCCGCTCGATCGAAACCTCGTCCAGGATTACCTTTTGGTCGGTGACCTTGACGAATCGCTGCTTCTTGAGTGGCTCTGCCCGGTCGGCCACGCGTTGGGCCCGGTCGATCTGCGCGTTCAGCGTCCGCTGGTCTCGTTTGGCCCGCTCCCATTTGTAGTGCCACACCACCCGCCGGTCTCGCCGGTCCCGGCCTTGCCCCATTGGGCGGATCAGCTCCACGACGCCGTCGTCGGGGATGGCGTTGCCGCGGCGGCCGAAGTGCTCCTCGAGCTCCTTGGGCGCCTTGGAGGTGCGGGAGCCGACGATGAACGACAGGCCCGCGTCCTCCAGTGCATTGAGGTTGGCCGCCGAGAGCATTCCGGCATCGGCCACCACGACCATGTCGCTGATCTGGTGGCGCATCTGGAAGGCCGTGATGACCGGGATCAGCGTCTTGGTCTCTGCCTTGTTGCCCTCAAAGACGTGCACGTCCAGCGGGAAACCATCCCGGGCCACCAGCAGGCCCACGGTGATCTGCGGAGCGACCTTGCGCTCCTTGCTCATCCCGACTTTGCGCAGGTCATCTTCTTTTTCTGCCTCGAGATACAACGTGGTCAGGTCGTAGAGCACCAACGCCACGCCAGGGCCGCCGGTGCGGGTGACGTGGGCCCAGCAGGCGGTAGCGATCAGGGTGCGGTAATCCCGGCCGACCACCCGCTGTAGACAGTTGTAGAGCGTGTTGACATGCGGTGGTGTCGTCCCCAACTCGGCCAGGACCCGAACCGAGTCCAACTTGCTCGTCGGCTCCACCACGCGGCACAGTACCAGGTCGCGGAACACCGGATCGCCCACCACGTCGAAACCGAGCCTGGAGTACGTACCGGTCAACCCTTGCCACAAGATCCGCGCCGTGGACCGCTGGATCCGCGCGGCCGTCGCCGCCGGCACGTCGATCACCGCGCCGTCGCGCTCGCCCAATTCCAGGTCAAACGCCTGCTGATCGCCCTGAATGCGCTGCTTGGCGACCTCGATCAACGCCGCCAACTCGCCGGGGGTGTGAGCCGAACCCAGGTGCTCGCGCACCACCAACCGGCCGCCGACCCACTCGACCAACTGCACGCCCGTGGCCCCCGGCCCCGTCGGCACCTTCCGAAATCTCAGCCCCACACGCCCAAACTACCGGGCCGTTTAGTGTCACAAACGCCAGCACCGAACTCGTCCTACCAGCGCAAACCACAACCCGGAACGCTAGAACAGCGTCAACTTGTGGAAGTCAGGTCTGGCTGATTCCGGTGGTCTTCAGGACCGACCAGCGGTCCGCCGACGGGGGACTGTGAGGACCACCGTGTCGACGGGTCCCGGGGCGGCGGATGTGGCCACCGCACCTATCTGCGCTCGGCTGGTGCGAGGGCGGAGCGACGGTTGTCCACGGTGGTGCCGGCACACTCCACCGAGAGCCTGCTGCGTGTGTCACACGATGGCGTCGAGGGCGTGGGGCAGCGTCGTGACTCCGTCGGTCGCGAGGAAGTGGCCCGCTCCCGGGACGACCTGAGCCGACGTGCCGAGAAGACCGGCCAGGCGGTCTGTGAGGTCGACAGGAACATGATCGTCGTCGTCGGAACGCAAGATGGTGAGCGACCCGGCCCTCTCTCGGATCCCGGACAGGTCCACGCCGTCACCGATGAAGTCGTCCAGTTCGGGTAGCCCCGGCAACGGGTCGACGAATCCCGAGACGAGCACGAGACCGCCCACCTCCCACGGTCCCGTCAGGGAGGCGAGGTGGCGCAGAACGGTGAGGCAACCGAGGCTGTGGGCGACCACGATCGTGTCTCTCCCCGGGATACCGAGCTCTTCTGCGGCGGTAGCCGCCCACCGGTCCGGAGATGGGGACGTGGACTCCGGCAAGGCGGGTACTCGTGTGGGGACCCCCGCGTGTTCGAGCTGTTCTGCGAGCCACCCGAACCAATGGTCCGCGGGCGTCGCACCGTACCCGTGGAAGATCACGGCCTGGGTGTTTCTTACCGACGTCATGCCACCGAACGGTAGACCGTGCCGCAAGGGAGGGTGAGTACAGCCCTGGCGGCCTGGGTGTCGTTCCACTCCTCCGCACCGGCTCGCGGCCGGGGATCACCGAGGGGAGTGTCCGACCGTTGCTCGGGTTCAGTCCGAGCGCGGGGCAGTTGCTCACCTGCTCGCGTTGATGCATCAGTGTGCTGCCGGGTTCGGTGTCCGGCGGGCACCGGAGACCGGGCCGTGATGCTCGGAGGTTCTCGACGCGGAACGACGCGAGGTGCGCGGCGGTCGCCGTCGATCGACACAGCACGGTGTACCCGGCCACGACGGTGCGCGGTCGGCCGGCGACATGCCGTGGTGCCGGCTCGGTAGAAGACCCCGGCCCGACCGGAGGCGCGGTAGAGGCGGTGACGGGTGAGACCGGTGAGCCCGCACACGGTCGCGATCCGCACGCCGAGGCCCCCGCCCTGAGTGCCCCCCACACGGTCGTGAGTCGGGACGGCCACTCACCGCACGCGACGGAGCTCTGGGAGGACGAGCCGAGCACTGGGAGGACGAGCCGACTCCGCCCTGCAGCTCGAGCCGCACTGATGGCCGGATCGCGTAGGCCCCGTCCCCTCGGGTCGGGTAGGACACGTGGTGGCAGGGGCGGAAGTCGGGCGGCCGGAGGGGGAACACGGCAGGGACGCAGCGGGAAGACCCGTCTGTACGTGGCTTTGGCGATCTGCCGGCATGGGCCTGCAGGGGCGCCCTGGGAGGCGTTGACCAGCCGATTTGGTGTTCCGTTGGGGCGCGTGTAACTTTATCGGAGCCGCCAGGGAGCGGGGGTCGAGCCGAGAGGTTCGAGTCCTGGTTTCGGGCGGTGGCTTCGCGCAGGGGCGCCGAACGATCGGGTTGACCGATCGACTTCGGTCCGCTAGAGTAGGCGAGCTGCCTCCGATGGAGAGCGGCAACTTCCCCCGAAGGTATGTGGCGATAGTGCCACATGGCGACGGTGTGGTGGTGTTGTTTGAGAACT
>NZ_JAALEE010000193.1:0-2821 GCF_014145265.1 Dietzia sp. CW19
GGCCGCGATGCGCAGGGTCGGCGCACGCCCGGTCATCCTGGCCGCCGCCTCGACGGTGTGGGTCGCGGGCCTCGCGTTGGCCGGTGTCCTGCTCCTCACCCCGGCGCTCGGCGGTTGACGGCCGCGACCCGGGAGGTACCGTCGACCGGACTGACGGGCTCGGGCGAGGAGGCCGGAATGCGGATCGTCATCATCGGCGCGAGCGGGAACGTCGGCACCGCGCTGCTCCGTCGTCTGCGCGAGACGCGCTCCGGCGACCGACTGGTCGGGCTCGTGCGTCGGCCACCGGATCCCGTCGGCGAGTACCGCGGAGTCGACTGGCACGCGCTGGACGTCTCCGGTCCGGACGCGGCCGGCGAACTCGGTCGACACTTCGTCGAGGCGGACGCCGTCGTCAACCTGGCCTGGGGTTTCCAACCCACCCGCAACATCGGCTACCTCGAGAGCGTCGGGGTCGGCGGGACCGCCGCGGTGCTCGGGGCCGCACAGTCGGCCGGGGTGGGCCTCCTGGTCCACATGTCCTCCGTGGGGACGTACGCGCCGGGCCGCCACGGTGAGCACGTCGACGAGACCTGGGCGAGGACCGGGGTGCCGAGCTCGGCGTACAGCCGACACAAGGCCGCGGCGGAGACGCTCATCGACGACCACGAGAGTCTCCTCGGGGCCGATGCCGTGCCCGTCGCCCGGATGCGCCCGGGCTTCATCGTCCAACGAGCGGCGGCGAGCGGACTGACCCGGTACGGACTGCCCGCCTATCTGCCGGCGCATCTCGCGCCGCGGGTCCCGCTGCTGCCGGTCGACAGGAGCCTGTGCCTGCCCCTCGTCCATGCCGACGACGTCGCCGACGCCGTCGTGCGAGTGATCGAGCAGGGCGCCACCGGCCCGTTCAACCTCGCGGCCGAACAACCGCTGACCAGGGACGACCTCGCAGAGGTGCTCGGGGCCCGGGCGGTCCACATCCCCCTGCCGCTCCTCGGGGCCCTCGTCGGTCTGACGTGGCGGGCGCGCCTGCAGCCGGTGGACCGCGGATGGCTGGACCTGGCGTACGCCGTGCCCCTGCAGGACTGCGCCCGGGCCCGCGACGAGCTGGGATGGGCACCGGCCTGGGCGCCGACGGAGGCCATGGCCGACCTGCTCGACGGCATCGCGCACCTCGCCCACACCGGGAGCGCACCACTGCGTCGCAGATCCGTGCCCGACCTGGTGCGCCGCGATCTGACCGACGGACTGATCTCCTCCCGCCGGTTCTCCTGACCGGATCCCACCCCCGAGGGCTCGGGGCGGATGATCAGCCGTGCCGCCGCAGGACCTCGTCCCGCAACCCCGTGGTGGCCACGTCGGCGATGTGCTTCTGCGCCTTCTTGACCACGGCACCCGGCAGCTTGATCTTGAGATCCACCTCGAGGTCGAAGACGACCTCGGTGGTGCCGTCGCCGTTGTCCGTGAGCACGTAGCGGGCGTTCTGGACCTTCTGGGAACCGCTCTCGACCAGGGACCAGCTCACCTCGCCGTCGTACCACTCGTAGCGCACGACCATCTCGTCGGTGACGCCGTACTGGGACACCCGCTCCCACACGACGATCGGCCACCCCTCGTCGTCGGCCTCCCTGACCTCGACCGCACGGTGGGCGCTCGACCAGTCGACGAGGGACTCGACGTCGGCCAGGACCTCCATGATCTCGGGGACGCCGGTCTCGATCTTCACAACGGACTGAACTGACACTGCCATGGCGGGAAAGCTACCCGCGCGGGCCCGCCCCGGGAGGAAGATCGGGACATGAGTACCGGATCGGCGGGCCCACACGCCGGGGAGCATCGCAAGGTCGTGCTGCTCCGCGGGATCAATGTCGGAAAGAGCAACCGGATCGCGATGCCCGACCTGGTCGCGTGCACGGAGGCCGCGGGCGGGACGTCGGTCACCACGGTGTTGGCCACCGGCAACGTGCTCGTCACCGATCCCCGACCGGTGACCGGACTACGCGCGGCGCTCGAGTCCGCGTATGCGGAGAGGTTCGACTACAAGGCGGTCGTGCAGGTCCTCACCCTCGACGCGGTGGCGACGGTGGTGGCCGCGTACCCCTTCGACGCGCTGCCCGAGCACCACGACTACGTGGTGTTCTCGGACGACCCGGAGGTGACGACCCGGGTGACGGTGGCGATGCGCGCGGCCATCCGGGAGGTCGGCGAGGCGGCCGCCGGCGCCGACGCGCATGCCGGGGCCGGGCCGGCCACCGACAGTGAGACGACCGTCAGCACGGAAGCGGTCGCCGAGGGCGCGGGCTGTGTGTACTGGCGTGTCCCCCGCGGCTCGACGCTGACCTCCGACGCGTACAAGGTGCTCGACGGCCGGGAGAACAAGCGTCACCTCACCACCAGGAACCTCAGGACCCTGGACAGGATCCTCGCCGCGGGGTGAGTCAGGGACCCGGTGGAAGCCAGGGACCCGGGTGGGTCAGGGGCCCTCTACGGACGCCCCGATCGTGTCGACCAAGCCCGCGAGGGGCCCGAAGATCGCCGGGAAGATCCCGTCCCAGAACATCTGCAGCTGGCTGAAGTCGATAACGGGCATCAGTAACACTCCTCGCACCGGGGTGGTGAGCGGACCCTCCGCGGCCACCGGGTTCCCCGGAACACAGGATCGCGGCACGGACGCCGAATGCGCAACCCCACACGCCCCGCGAGTCTCTGAAGCGAACCCGCGAACCGCCGCCTGGCAGACTGCCCTCGATGCCCCATGACCCCGCCCGACCGCTCCTGGCCGCCGCGGCGCTGCTCGCGATCGCGGCCGCGACGGGCTGCTCGGATGCCGGGACCGGGCCGG
>NZ_JAALEE010000194.1:0-3490 GCF_014145265.1 Dietzia sp. CW19
GAAAGTGCCGTGGCGGCTGAGCCGCGAAGGTGCCCGGTGGCTGAGCCGCGAAAGTGCCCTGGCGGCTGAGCCGCGGGCGGGGCTCAGCTCGTCGTCACCGCGCCGCTGTCATCTCCGCGCACCGATCCCACAGGGCCGCCGCCACCGCGCGGTCGTGCGAGGCGCGGGTGGAGTCGACGATCTTCGGGTATCCGCTGAGCTCACCGAAGCCGTCGGGACCCACGTACGCGCCGCCGGGAACGGAGTCGACGGTGGCGGCGTAGAGCTGGGGAAGGGCCCCGCGCTCGGCCGGCTGGACGAGGAACGGGACCTTCTCCGCGACCCGCATCATCAGGTCCTGGACCCGGCTGCCGCTGCGGTACTGGAGATTGGTGGCCGAGTACCCGGGGTGGGCGGCCACGGCCTTCAGCGGTGACCCCGCCGCGTCGAACCGACGCTGCTGCTCGTAGGCCAGCATGACGCAGGCGAGCTTGGTGGCCGCGTAGACCCCCATCGGCGAGTACTTGCGGCGGGTCCAGTCGAGGTCGTCCGGATCGACGGTGCCCCTCTTGTGCATCATCGAGCCGAGCCACACCACCCGATCGGTGAGCACGGGGACGAGCTGCTCGGTGAGCGCGAAGTGGCCGAGCACGTTCACCCCGAACTGCATCTCGTGGCCCTGGGCCGTGCGCGACTGCGGGATGTTCATCAGTCCGGCGTTGTTGATCAGCACATCGGGTCGGTGGTCGGCCAGCACCCGACCGGCGGAGCGGACCGAGTCCAGATCGGCCAGATCCAGCTGGACGACCTCCGCCCGATCCGGGTGCGCCAGGCCGGCCCGGGCGGCCTCGGCGCGGGTGGTGTCCCGGCACGCCATCAGAACCCGGGCTCCCGCCGCGGTGAGCGCCCGGGTGGACTCGAGCCCGAGGCCGGCGTTGGCGCCGGTGATGACGAAGGTCCGGCCCGTCTGGTCAGGGATGTCGGCTGTGGTCCATCGACTGGTCATGCGTCCAGGGTACGCACGACCGGCCTCTCGTCGGCCGAGTCGCGCGCCCGGAATGGACCGTCCGGGGCGCGTGACCGGTCGCGATCCGGACGAACACGCAGCGCGACCCGGGAGCGGATCGGTGAGGGACTACCGGGATCAGTCCCACGTGGCGGTGTCGGGGTCCACACCGTGCGCGCGGGCGTCGGCCTCGACAGCGGCTTCGATCCACCCGGTCAGGCCCGGCTCGAGCGAGTCGTACGTCTCGCTGAAGCGAGGGTCCTGCCGGTACATGCGCGCCAGCAGCACCTGCATCGAGCGCGTGCAGTCGTAGAACGTCGAGATCGACGCACGATGCCGCTCGACCAGCTCCGCGGCCCGGGGTGAGGCGGGGTCAACCCCGGCCCGCTTGGCTGCGGCCAGGTCGGCGTTGAGCGAATCCGTCTCGGCCTTGACCCGGCGCCAGTCCTCCTTGGACATCGTGCTCGTGCGCTGTCGCGACTGCTCCCACTGCGGGGTGTCGCCCCACTGCTGCTGCGCCTCGGCCTGCCAGTCCTCGTTCCAGTCAGTGCCGAAGATCTCGGCCCGATCCGCGGGTGTCAGTGGTGTGTTCACGGCGATCGCCTCCTTCAGGCGGTCTACTGCGGAGACCATCTCCTGCAGGTGCGAGATGCGGTCGAGGAGCAGCTCGCGCTGCCGGGACAGGTGGGCGCCCTCGTCGACGTCGGGGTCGTCGAGCAGCACCCCGATCTGCGCCAGCGGGAGGCCCAGCTCGCGGTAGACCAGGATCCGGTGGATGCGCGCGACGTCGTCGTCGTCATACACGCGGTAGTCCGACCACGTCCGTCCACTCGCCGGCGCCAGCCCGATCCGGTCCCAGTGGTGCAGGGTCCGGATACTGACGCCGACGAGGTCGGCGACCGCGCCCACGGTGAGCCCGTCACTGCTCGTCATCGCTCCAGCATCTCTCACATCGACCACCCTGGGCCCTGACGCGACGTCAGGGTCAAGGGCGAGTCGGTACCGCGTCGGCTTACTCGTCGGTAACATCGGGGCATGAGCCGACCCACGCCCCGTGTCTACGACCGACTCCGCGACCTGGTCGCGATCCCCGAATTCCGTTCCGATCCCTCGAGTCGGGAGTCAGCCGTCATCGAGGAGGTCTTCACCGGCGAGCCGCTCGCCGAGATCCCCGTGGGCACCGCCGACGACGTGCTGGCCGCCGTCGAGCGGGCCCGCGCCGCCCAGATCGCGTGGGCCGACCGCGAGCCCGCGGACCGCGTCGCCGTGCTCAAGCGCTTCGCCTCCCTGGTCATGCGCGATCGCGAGCAGCTCATGGACATCGTCCAGGCGGAGACCGGGAAGAGCCGGGCCTCGGCGCAGGAGGAGGTCCTGGACTGCCTCATCACCGCACGTCACTACGCCAAGACGGCCCCGGGGCTGCTCGCCCCCAAGCGGGTCCAGGGCATGCTGCCGGGCCTGACCAAGGCCGTGGTCCGACGCCACCCCAAGGGCGTCGTGGGTGTGATCGCGCCGTGGAACTACCCGCTCAACCTCGCCGCCACGGACGCACTGGCGGCCCTGGCCGCGGGTAACGCCGTGGTGATCAAGCCCGCCTCCATCACGCCGTTCTGCGCCCTGGCCGCAGCGGACCTGCTGTACCGCGCGGGTCTGCCCCGCGACCTGTTCCAGGTGGTCCCCGGTTCGGGCCGCACCGTCGGCGGGGCGATCGTGGAGAACGTGGACTACCTCATGTTCACCGGCTCCACCGCCACCGGCCGCACGCTGGGCCGCCAGTGCGGCGAGCGGCTGATCGGCTTCTCGGCCGAACTCGGCGGGAAGAACGCCATGATCGTGACCGAGGGTGCCGACCTCGACGAGGTGGCCGAGGTCGCCACGCGCGCGTTCTTCTCCAACTCGGGTCAGCTGTGCATCTCGGTCGAGCGGGTCTACGTGGAGCGCTCCGTCGCGCCGCAGCTCATCGAGAAGCTCACCGCGCGTGTGCAGTCCATGAGCGTGGGGCCCGGCTACGACTTCGAGGCCGAGATGGGCAGCCTCATCTCCCGTGACCAGCTGGACACCGTCTCCGCACACGTCGACGACGCCGTGGCCAAGGGCGCCCGCGTCCTGGCCGGCGGTCGCCCCCGCCCGGACCTCGGCCCCCTGTTCTACGAGCCGACCCTGCTCACCGACGTGCCCTCCAGCGCGACCTGTTACGGCGAGGAGACCTTCGGCCCGGTCGTCTCGATCTACCCGGTCGACTCGGTCGAGGAGGCGATCGCCGAGGCCAACGACACCGAGTACGGGCTCAACTCGTCGGTGTTCGCGGGGTCCGACTCCGAGGGCGAGCAGATCGCGGCGCGCCTGCGGACCGGCACCGTCAACGTCGGCGAGGGCTACGTCGCGGGCTGGGGCTCCGTCGCGGGCCCGATGGGCGGCATGGGCGCCTCCGGTGTGGGCCGACGCCACGGCGACGAGGGACTGCTCAAGTACACCGAGGCGCAGACGATCGCCACTCAGCGCGTC
>NZ_JAALEE010000195.1:0-3935 GCF_014145265.1 Dietzia sp. CW19
CGAGCAGTACGCCGTCCAGACCGGCCAGCACCCGCGGGTCACCACCGAGGCCAACATCGTCAACATGGAGCGCCAGCTCGGGCGCCTGGGGCTCGGCCACGACCGCAGGCGCGTGGTGGCCACCACCGACACCGAGTTCTACCGCTGGACGCAGTGGATCTTCCTGCAGATCCACGGCGCCTGGTACGACCCGGACGCGCCCGCCCGCACCACCGACGGCGGCGAGCACCCCACGCGCACCGGCCGCGCCCGGCCCATCGCCGAGCTGCGCGAGCAGTTCGTCTCCGGTGCCCGCCCGCTGCCGGCCGGGTTCACCGGACGGGAGTGGCCCGATCTGACCGCGGCCGAGCAGGAGAAGGTCCTCGACTCGCACCGGCTGGTGTATCTGTCCGACTCCCAGGTCAACTGGTGCCCCGGGCTGGGCACCGTGCTGGCCAACGAGGAGGTCACCGCCGAGGGGCGCTCCGAGCGCGGCAACTTCCCCGTGTTCCGCAAGAACCTCTCCCAGTGGATGATGCGGATCACCGCGTACGCCGATCGGCTGGTCGACGACCTGGACCGTCTGGACTGGACCGACAAGGTCAAGTCCATGCAGCGCAACTGGATCGGCCGCTCGCAGGGCGCACGCGTCCGCTTCGCCGTGGCGGAGAAGTCCATCGAGGTGTTCACCACCCGCCCCGACACGCTGTTCGGCGCCACCTACATGGTGCTCTCGCCCGAGCATCCGCTGGTCGACGAGCTGGCCGGGCCGTTCTGGCCTGAGGCGGGCGACGCTCCCGGCGGGGTGGGCGGTGCGGGCGGCTCCGCCGGCGGGTTGGACGAGCGCTGGACCGGCGGGCACTCCTCGCCGGCCGAGGCCGTGCGGGAGTACCGCCGCCGGGCCGCCACCAAGTCCGATCTGGAGCGCCAGGAGAACAAGGACAAGACCGGCGTCTTCACCGGTGCCTACGCCGTCAACCCGGTCAACGGCGAGCAGGTCCCGGTGTTTGTGGCCGACTACGTGCTGATGGGTTACGGCACCGGGGCGATCATGGCCGTGCCCGCCCACGACTCCCGGGACCACGAGTTCGCCACGGCCTTCGGTCTGCCGATCGTGCAGGTGGTGGCCCCGGCCGACGGGCGCGAGCTGGACGTGCGGGCCGAGGCGTACGCGGGTGACGGCGTGGCGGTGAACTCGACCAACGAGCGCGGGCTGTCGCTCGACGGTCTGGGCGTGGACGAGGCCAAGGCCGCGACCATCGCCTGGCTGGAGGGCGAGGGCACGGGGGAGGGGACCGTCCAGTACAAGCTGCGGGACTGGCTCTTCGCCCGCCAGCGCTACTGGGGCGAGCCGTTCCCCGTGGTCTACGACTCCGACGGCGTCCCGCACGCGCTGCCCGACGAGATGTTGCCCGTCGAACTGCCCGAGGTCGAGGACTACAAGCCCGTGTCCTTCGACCCCGACGACGCCGACTCGATGCCCTCCCCGCCGCTGGCCAAGGCCACCGAGTGGATGACCGTTGAGCTGGATCTCGGCGACGGGGTGCAGACCTACACCCGCGACGCCAACGTGATGCCCAACTGGGCCGGCTCCAGCTGGTACCAGCTGCGGTACATCGACCCCACGAACCCGGACGAGCTGTGCGCGCTGGAGAACGAGCGCTACTGGACCGGGCCGCGGCCCGAGATCCACGGCGAGGGCGACCCCGGGGGAGTGGACCTCTACGTCGGTGGAGTCGAGCACGCGGTGCTGCACCTGCTCTACTCGCGGTTCTGGCACAAGGTCCTGTTCGACCTCGGCCACGTGACCAGCGAGGAGCCCTACCGCAGGCTGTTCAACCAGGGCTATATCCAGGCGTTCGCGTACACCGATGCCCGCGGGGTCTATGTGCCCGCTGCAGATGTAGAGGAGCGGGACGGGAAGTTCTACCTCGACGGCTCCCCCGACGCTCCCGAGGTGTTCCAGGAGTACGGGAAGATGGGCAAGTCGCTCAAGAACTCCGTCTCCCCCGACGAGATCTGCGACGAGTACGGCGCCGACACGCTGCGCGTGTACGAGATGTCCATGGGCCCGCTCGACACCTCACGGCCCTGGGCCACCAAGGACGTCGTGGGGGCGCACCGATTCCTGCAGCGGCTGTGGCGCGTGGTGATCGAGGAGTCGACCGGACAGGCCCGGGTGACCGAGGAGGAGCCGCCGCAGGACGTGCTCAAGGCGCTGCACAAGGCCATCGCCGGGGTCCGCGACGACTACGCGGGGCTGCGCGACAACACCGCGATCGCCAAGCTCATCGAGTACGTCAACCACCTGACCAAGGCCTACCCGACCGAGGGGCCGGGAGCGCCGCGGTCGGTCGTCGAACCACTGGTGCTCATGGTGGCCCCCGTCGCCCCGCACCTGGCCGAGGAGCTGTGGTCGCGGCTCGGGCACGCCGGCTCGCTGGCCCACGGGCCGTTCCCCGAGCACGACGAGTCGTACCTGGTCGAGGACTCGGTGGAGTACCCGGTGCAGATCAAGGGCAAGGTGCGCTCGCGCATCACCGTCGCGGCGGACGCCTCACCGGCCGAGGTCGAGGCCGCGGCCCTGGCCGACGAGAAAGTGCAGGCCAACCTCGCCGGGGCGACCCCGAAGAAGGTCATCGTGGTGCCGGGGAAGATGGTCAACATCGTGCCGTGAGAGGGCCGGGAGGTGTGAGGGCCGGGCGGTGAGAGAACCGGGCGGTGTGAGGTCCCGGTCGGGGGGAGGGGTCAGCCCACCTGCACGAACACCGCCGAGGACGAGCCGATCAGGTAGGTGGTGGTGATCATCCACATGGCGTAGCTGGCGAACAGCCACGGCCGCCACCTGATGTGCTGCTTCCACCGCCGGTAGGTCTTGACCCCCGCGGTCACGGACAGGATCACCGACAGCAGAAGCGGCAGCAGCACCACCTCGACCCGGTCGGAGGTCAGGCACGTGCCGCCGGGTTCCGTGCACTCCTCGCCGATGCCGCCGCCCACCGCGACGAGCGCGACCGCGAAGATGACCACGGCCGAGGCGGACAGCAGGACGTAGCGGATGGCCTGGCTGGCCTGGCGTTCGTTGCGTTCGAGGCGCTCCAGCGGGTCGTCGAACTCGCCGATCCCTCGGGGAGACACCGTCACCTCCCCACGAATCCGTTGTGCCCGCCGGCCTCGGCTACCTCGTCGACCGTCGTGATCCCCAGCTGCTCGTCCGTCACCGGCGGGAAGAGCGGACCACCGCCGAAGGCGCCCCGGTGCGACAGCGGTACCTCGCCGTCGTCGTTCGTCACCCCGTGTTCGCGACCGTATTCGGCCGTGATCACCGTGGACCCGCTCAGCGCCGGCAGCGACGGATCGTCGGCCAGTGCCGCGATCACGCGGCCGACGAAGGTCGGGTCCTCGGCCCGGTCCAGGGGGAAGCCGTTGAAGTCGTCCATCCCCAACGACAGGATGAGTTCGGTGCGGATGAGGCCGAGCCACAGCGACAGGGTGGACACGCCGGTCCCGACGAGCTCGTGCGCCATGTCCGAGGCCATCTTGTCCAGGGCGGTCTTGCTCATCCCGTAGAGCACGGTGTGGAACGGCGAGCGCGACCCGAAGGACGAGATGTTGACCATCAGGCCCGACCCCTGCGGGACCATCACCTTGGCGGCCTCGCAGCTGGCGACGTAGTGCGCGCGCAGACCGACGCCCATGAGGGCGTCCCAGTCGCCGGCGGGCCGCTCCCAGAACGTGCCGTTGAACCCCATGAAGCCCTTGGGGTTGGCCCACACGTTGTTGACCAGCAGGTCCAGGCGCCCGGTGTCGGCGACGATGCGGGCGACGACGGCGACGATCTCGTCGTCCCGGCCGTGGTCGCACTCGAGGGGGAGCACCCGGCCGGAGGCGCCGGCCGCGGCGTCGACCGTGGCCTGCAGTCGCTCGGCCGAGCGTCCGGTGACGTACACGGTCCA
>NZ_JAALEE010000196.1:0-12652 GCF_014145265.1 Dietzia sp. CW19
CGTGCAGGCCGGTGCCGCCGGCGGGTTCGCCCACGTCGTCGGCGTGGACCGCGGCGCGGGCCGCGACGTCCTGCTCCGGGAGGGTGCCGACATCGTCGTCGTCGACCTGGCCGAACTGATCCCCGGGCTGACGGGGGCGCGGTCATGACACCCGTCCCCCCCGGGCGCGGCCCGGTCCACGACACGATCGGCCAGTCCGTCCCCGGCAACATCCGGACCACCTACGGCGTCAACCTCCGGAGCCACCTCGAGGTGCCGGAGATCAACCGCTCCACGCACCCCGCGGACCCGTGGCGCTGGGTGGAGACAAACCCCAAGGCCTCCCCGCTCGGGGTCTCCGAGACGCAGTTCGCCGTGGCCAACGGCTACCTGGGCATGCGCGGCAACCCCGAGGAGGGTCGCGACTCGGTCCACCACGGCACCTTCGTCAACGGCTTCCACGAGACCTGGCACATCCAGCACGCCGAGGACGCCTACGGGCTCGCGCGCGAGGGCCAGACGATGATCCAGGCCCCGGACACCAAGACGATCCGCATTTATGTGGACGACGAGCCGCTCCGCCTGTCCGTGGCCGACCTCGAGCACTACGAGCGCAGCATCGACTTCCGCGACGGTGTCCTGCGCCGCGAGGTCGTGTGGCGCACCCCCGCCGGCAAGAAGGTCGTCATCCGCTCCAGCCGGATGGTGTCGATGGTGGAGAAGCACCTCGCGGTGATGACCTACGAGATCGAACTCCCCGACGAGCCCGCGCCCGTCGTGATCTCCTCGCAGGTCCTCAACAGGCAGGACGGGGAGAACGAGTACAGCTCCTCGGAGGGTGCCCCGGCACAGGGTTTCGACCCCCGTCGCGCGGAGGGGCTCGAGCACCGCGTGCTCGACCCCCAGGTCACCGAGGATCAGGGCGGTTACCACGTGCACGGCTACCGGTGCGCCAACTCGGGGATGACGATCGCCGTCGCCGTGGACCACATCTTCGAGACCGAGGACGACGTGGCCATGAGCCACGAGATCGACGACGACTCGTCCAAGGTCGTCTACCACGCCCACGCCACCCCGGGGCGAGTGCTCAAGTTGACCAAGCTGGCGGCGTACCACACCTCCGAGGTCGTCCCCGCCCGCGAACTGGCCGACCGGTGCTCGCGCACCCTGGGCCGGGCCCGCGTGCGCGGGGTCGAGGACCTGCACCGCACCCAGCGGGACTGGTACGACCACTTCTGGGACCGCGCCGACGTCGAGGTGGAAGGGCCTGCGGAGACGCAGCAGGCCATCCGCTTCAATCTGTTCCAGCTGGCGCAGGCGTCCGCCCGGGCCGAGTACAACGGCATCGCCGCCAAGGGTGTCACGGGCAGCGGCTACTCCGGCCACTACTTCTGGGACACCGAGACCTACGTCCTGCCGTTCCTCACCTACACCGTGCCGCGGTTCGCCCGGAACGCCCTGCGCTTCCGCTACAACATGCTCGACAAGGCACGCGACCGGGCCAAGTACCTGTCGGTCAAGGGCGCCCTCTATCCGTGGCGGACCATCAACGGCGAGGAGGCGTCGGCGTACTACGAGGCCGGTACCGCGCAGTACCACATCAACGCCGACATCGCGCACGCCCTGGTCAAGTACCTGTGGGCCACCGACGACCAGGAGTTCATGATCCGCGAGGGCGTGGACATGCTGGTCGAGACCGCACGGATGTGGGTCTCGCTCGGGTTCTTCGCCGACGACGGCTGCTTCAACATCCACGGCGTCACCGGGCCCGACGAGTACACCACCGTGGTGGACAACAACCTGTTCACCAACGCCATGGCGAGGTTCAACCTGGTGGCCGCCGCGATCGCGTGCAAGCGGATCGCCGAGCTGGGCGACGGCCGCTGGGCGGGGATCTGCCGGCGCCTGAAGATCGACGACGGCGAGATCGCGGAATGGCGGCGCGCCGCCGAGAGCATGGTGATCGCCTATGACGAGGAACTGGGCGTGCACCCGCAGGACCAGGACTTCCTCGCCAAGGAGGTCTGGGACCAGGATCTCGAGGACCCGCGCCGACCGCTGCTGCTGCACTTCCACCCGCTGGTGATCTACCGGCACCAGGTGCTCAAGCAGGCCGACGTGGTGCTGGCGATGTTCCTGCGCGGCGACGAGTTCTCCGAAGCGGAGAAGCGCGCGAACTTCGAGTACTACGACCCGCTCACCACCGGTGACTCGACGCTGTCCGCGGTGGTGCAGTCGATCATCGCCGCCGAGATCGGGTACTGCGACGAGGCGTTCGAACACTTCCAGAAGGCGCTCGTCGTGGACCTGGCCGATGTGCACGGCAACGCCACCGACGGTATCCACGTGGCCTCCACCGGAGGGGTCTGGTCCGCGCTCGTGAGCGGGTTCGGCGGGATGCGCGACTACCGGGGCGAGATCTCGTTCGACCCCCGGGTGCCCGCGGAGTGGGGCGCGGTGACGTTCCGGCTGACCGTGCGCGGGACGCACGTGCGGGTCCGGTGCACCCACACGGAGATCACGATCGACAACCTCAACGGCGCGGACTTCGAGTGCACGGTGCAGGGGCAGCCGGTGACCGTACCCGCCGGCCAGACCCTCACGCTGGAACTGGACGAGCGGGCCCGCGCCTGCCTGTCCCGCGCCGAGCTCGCCGCGGTAGAGCGCTGAGGGGCGGGCACTGAGGGGTCCGGGGCTGGGCAGGCGGGTCAGCGGGGGCGGTCGGGCTGGATGCGCAGGGCCCGGAGGGACGTGGCCAGGCCGTCGTACTGCGCCACCAACTGCACCAGACCCACCAGCTCGGCCTCGGTCAGGTGGGCCGCCACCTCCGCCCACGTGTCGTCCGCGATGTCCTTGGTCCGCACCAGCTCGTCGACCGCGGTCAACACCGCGCGCAGCCGGTCCGACCAGCCGGCGTCCGCGGGGTCGTGCAGGGTGCGGGTGATCTCGTCGTCGTCGAGCCCCACCCGCGCGCCGATCCGCTCGTGGTGGGCCCGCTCGTAGGCGCTGTCCCGCAGGTGGGCCACGCGCAGGATCACCAGCTCGGTGGTCCGGCGGTCGAGGACCCCGAACGGCATCATCATCCCGGAATAGGCCAACCACGCGGGGAAGAGCCGGCGGGCACGTCCGAGCGTGGCGAACAGATGGACGTCCTGGCTGCCGGTGACGCGGGCGCCCACGCGGTTGACGGCCCAGCCCACCGGTCCGAGTTCACGGAACCCGCCGGGACGGATGCGGGGCCGGGCCGGGTCCCGGGGATGGCTGTCGGTGCTGTGCGGCTGGCTCATGGCCGTCAGGGTAGGGCAGGGGAGGCGGCCGGCGAGTGGGGTTCGTCGAGCAGATAGGGCGAGAGCGACGAGCGGTGCGCGTCCACCTTGAGGGTGCGGTTCAGCGGCGGGAAGGCACGTTGGGGACAGGCGGGCCGCTCGCACATGCGACACCCGGACCCGATCTTGGTGGCGGCGTCGGCGTCGGCGAGGTCGAGTCCCTGCGCGTAGACGGTGCGGTGGGCGTGCCGGGCCTCGCAGCCCAGACCGATCGCGAACGTCTTGCGGGGTTGCCCGAATCGCATGGGCCGGGTGGTGACGGTGCGCGAGACCCACAGGTGCAGACGCCCGTCCGGCAGCTCCGCGACCTGGCGCATGATCTTGCCCGGGAAGGAGAAGGTCTCGTAGACGTTCCACAGCGGGCAGGTGCCACCCGAGGTGGTGAAGTGGACACCGGAGGCCGACTGCCGCTTGGACATGTTCCCCGCGCGGTCGACGCGCACGAAGCTGAAGGGCACCCCGGAGGCTCCCGGGCGCTGGAGGGTGGAGAGGCGGTGGCACACGGTCTCGTAGCCCGTCGCGTAGAAGGTCATCAGGCGTTCCACGTCGTAGCGGAAGTCCTCGGCGGTGTCGAGGAATCGCTGGTAGGGCATGAGCACGGCCGCGGCGAAGTAGTTGGCCAGCCCGCGCTGGGCCAGGGCGCCGGCGGCGGGGGAGCTGAAGGTGCCGTCGGCCACGAGCTGGTCGAGCAGCTCGCGGTGTTCGAGGAACGCGAGCTCGGACGCCACCCGGAAGGCCTGCTGTCCTCCGGTCAGGTGCGCCGACAGGTCCAACCGGCGGTCCCGGGCGGAGAAGCGGTGCCACAACCCGTCGGGCAGGTCCACGCGGCGCACCACCCGGACGCCGTGGATCTCGGCGAGCCGGTTCTCGAGCTCGGCCCGGACGTCGCCGCGGTTCATGCGGATCCGGGTGGTGAGTTCCTCGGCCGCGGTGTCCAGGGAGTCGATGTAGTTCTGGCGTTGGTAGAAGTAGTCGCGCACCTCCTCGTGCGGCATGGCCAGGGCGAAGGTGTCCACCTCGTCGGACAGGGCGTTGCGGCTCTCGGTGAGGGCCGCGAGGAGGTCCGCGGAGTTGCGGTACCGCTGGTTCAACACGGCGAAGGCGCGTGCCAGCGATGGGTGGGCACGGACCAGGTCGATCACGTCGCCCGCGGGGATCCCGGTGGAGACCTGGGGGTCGGACAGGGCCTCGGTGAGCTCGGCGATCAGCCGGGTGTCGGCGTCGGAGGCGAAGAAGGTCGAGTCGACCCCGTACTCCTCGGACAGTCGGGCCAGCACCCGGGAGGTGACCGGGCGCGTGTCCTTCTCGAGCTGGTTCAGGTAACTGGCAGAGAGCCCGAGCGTCTCGGCGAAGGCGGCCTGGGTGAGGCCGTGCTCCTCGCGCAGGCGGCGCAGGCGAGCACCCATGTGAGTGGTGGTCATCGATGGCTCCCGCGGGTCGGTGGTGTGCCCCACATTCTTCGCAAAGTTCGCAAGCAATGCAAGGAAACTCGCCAGATTCGCACAATTCCCAGGTAGACGGGCTGCGATGCGTGTGGCATCCTTTCCAGGTACAGGACGCCGCGCTCGCAATTGTGCGAAGCAGGGTCCGCCCCCGAGACAGAAAAGAGTCGCGATGTCGAACGTCGGCAAGGCACGTACCGCTGCAGAGATCCAGCAGGACTGGGACACCAACCCCCGCTGGAAGGGCATCACCCGCAACTACACCGCCGAGCAGGTGGCGGAGCTGCAGGGCACCGTCGTCGAGGAGCACACCCTCGCCCGCCGTGGCGCGGAGATCCTCTGGGACAAGGTCAACAACAAGGACTTCGTCAACTCCCTCGGCGCGCTGACCGGCAACCAGGCCGTCCAGCAGATCCGTGCCGGCCTCGAGGCCGTGTACCTCTCCGGCTGGCAGGTCGCCGGCGACGCCAACCTCTCGGGCCACACCTACCCGGACCAGTCGCTGTACCCGGCCAACTCGGTCCCGACCGTCGTGCGCCGCATCAACAACGCGCTGCTGCGCGCCGACGAGATCGCCCGCATCGAGGGTGACACCTCGGTGGAGAACTGGCTCGCCCCGATCGTCGCGGACGCCGAGGCCGGCTTCGGTGGCGCCCTCAACGCCTACGAGCTGCAGAAGGCCATGATCGCGGCCGGCGCCGCCGGTGTGCACTGGGAGGATCAGCTCGCGTCGGAGAAGAAGTGCGGCCACCTCGGTGGCAAGGTGCTCATCCCGACCAACCAGCACATCCGCACGCTGACCTCGGCCCGCCTGGCCTCCGACGTCGCGAACGTCCCGTCGGTCATCATCGCGCGCACCGACGCCGAGGCCGCCACGCTCATCACCTCCGATGTGGACGAGCGTGACCGCCCGTTCATCACCGGTGAGCGCACCGCCGAGGGTTTCTACAACGTCAAGAACGGCATCGAGCCGTGCATCGAGCGCGCGAAGGCCTACGCCCCGTTCGCCGACATGATCTGGATGGAGACCGGCACCCCGGATCTCGAGTACGCCAAGCAGTTCGCCGAGGCCGTCAAGTCCGAGTTCCCGGACCAGCTCCTGGCCTACAACTGCTCGCCCTCCTTCAACTGGAAGGCGAACCTGGACGACGACACGATCGCCAAGTTCCAGAAGGAGCTCGGCGCGATGGGCTTCAAGTTCCAGTTCATCACCCTGGCCGGCTTCCACTCGCTCAACTACGGCATGTTCGATCTGGCCTACGGCTACGCCCGCAACCAGATGAGCGCGTTCGTCGAGCTGCAGGAGCGCGAGTTCAAGGCCGCCGAGGAGCGTGGCTTCACCGCCGTCAAGCACCAGCGCGAGGTCGGCGCCGGCTACTTCGACCGCATCGCCACCACGGTCGACCCCAACACGTCCACCGCGGCGCTGAAGGGCTCCACCGAGGAGGGTCAGTTCCACTGACCCCCCGGGTCGCCCTCGAGTAGGGCGGCCAGCACGCTGGCACCACCAGACACCGGGGGCCGCGGCCGTCTCCTCGAGGCGGCCCCGGCCCCCGGTCGTGTCTCACGCACTCCCGGGCCGATGCCCGGGCCGACCACCCGGTTCGAAGAAGGACGTGTCGCACATGCCCACCACCCGCGAGGTAGCCCCGGGACAGGGGTCGATCACCCGCGTGGGAGTGGTCGGTGCCGGCCAGATGGGGGCGGGGATCGCCGAGGTCTGCGCCCGCGCCCACGTCGACGTCCTGGTGTGGGAGTCCACCCGGGAGCTCGCCGCCGCGGGCCGCTCCCGCATCCTCTCCTCGCTCGACAGGGGGGTCTCCTCCGGGAAGATCACCCGGCGCGAGCGTGACCAGGCCGCTCTGCGGCTGCGGTTCACCACCGACCTCGGGGACTTCGCCGATCGCCAGTTGGTGATCGAGGCGATCGTCGAGGACGAGGCGGCCAAGACGGCCGTGTTCCGTGAACTCGACGAGGTGGTCACCGATCCGGAGGCGGTCCTTGCCTCGAACACCTCCTCCATCCCGATCATGAAGCTCGGCACGGGTACCGCGCGGCCCCGGCGCGTGATCGGCATGCACTTCTTCAACCCCGTCCCCGTGCTCCCGCTGGTCGAGCTGGTGAGCACGCTGGAGACGGGGGAGTCCGTCCGTGATCGCGCCGAGGGGTTCGCCGAACAGGTCCTGGGCAAGCAGGTGGTGCACTCCGCGGACCGGTCCGGAGCCGTGGTCAACGCGCTCCTCGTGCCCTTCCTGCTCTCGGCGATCAGGATGGCGGAGAGCGGCTTCGCCACCCCGGAGGACATCGACAAGGCCATGGTGCTGGGGTGCGCCCACCCGATGGGCCCGCTCTCCCTGGCCGACCTCGTTGGGCTGGACACGGTCAAGGCGATCGCGGACTCGATGTACACCGAGTTCCGCGAGCCGCTGTACGCCCCGCCACCCCTGCTGCTGCGCATGGTCGAGGCCGGACGGCTGGGGAAGAAGAGCGGCCACGGCTTCTATCGGTACGACGTCCCCCGCGCCGCCGCCCGAGCCGCCCGCTGACCGCCGTGACCCCGGAGCTCGAACGCTCGCACCTCGCCCTGAGCCGTGCGTCCAGCGTGCTGGGGTATCCGCGGATCGGCCCGCGCCGCGAGCTCAAACGCGCGCTGGAGCGGTACTGGCACGGCGACGGCACCCGGTCCGAACTCCTCGCCGTGGGGCGCCGGATCCGGGAGTCGACCTGGCAGGAGCTCCGCGAGACCGGCATCACGCAGATCCCGGGACACACCTTCTCCTTCTACGACCACGTCCTGGACGACGCCCTGCTGATCGGCGCCGTCCCGCACCGCTTCCGGGACCTGGTCCGCGATCTGTCCCCGCTGGACACGCAGTTCGCGCTCGCCCGCGGCCGTGCCGACGTGGCGCCCCTGGAACTGGTCGCCCTGCAGGGCACCCCGTACCACTACCGCCAGCCCGAGTTCGAGGACTCCTCCGTCCTGGGCCTGCGACCGGCGGAGTTGCTGGCGGAGGTCGCCCGCGCCCACGAGCTGGGGGTCGAC
Organism: Dietzia sp. CW19; assembly: GCF_014145265.1. Lineage (NCBI taxonomy): Bacteria > Bacillati > Actinomycetota > Actinomycetes > Mycobacteriales > Dietziaceae > Dietzia > Dietzia sp. CW19. Next base: position 7,791 of record NZ_JAALEE010000196.1, read on the forward strand.
ATCCGGCCCGTGATCACCGGCCCGGTGTCGCTGTTGCTGCTGAGCAAGCCCGCACCCACCGCCGCCCCCGGCTTCCGGCCGATCGCGCTGCTCGACCGGGTGCTCGAGCAGTACGAGGCCCTGCTGGAGGCGCTGGCGGGGGCGGGCGTGACCTGCGTGCAGTTCGACGAACCCTGCATGACCATGGAGCGCACGCCGGCCGAGGTCGAGCAGGTCCGGCACGCCTACGACCGGCTGTCCGCGGTCCCCAGCCGCCCGCGGATCCTGGTGACGGGACAGTACGGGGACCTGGCCGGGGCGCTGCCCGCGCTCGCGTCCACGGGGATCGAGGCGATCGGTCTGGATCTGGTCCACGGCTACCGGCCCGCGGACGAACTCGCGGCGATCCCGGGACTGGCCGGAAAGCGGCTCTACGCCGGCGTGGTCGACGGCCAGAACGTCTGGCGCACGGACAAGTTCGAGGTCCTGGACTACCTGAGGCAGCTCAAGGCCACCTTCGCCGACCTGGTGGTCTCGACGTCCTGCACGCTGCTCCACGTGCCCTACGACGTCGGGGCCGAGGTGGACCTGCCCGCGGAACTCGAGGACGCGCTGGCCTTCGCGCGACAGAAGGTCGCCGAGGTGGTGTCACTGGCGGACGCGCTGGTGGACGGGCCCACGCCGCGCTGGCGGCCGCTGCCGGTGCGGCCCGGTGCGCGCCGGGAGGACGTGCGTGCCAGGACGGCGTCGGTGGACGACGACGACAAGGTCCGCATGCCCTACGCGGAGCGGGCGCCTCTGCAGGCGGAGCGTCTGGGGCTGCCGATCCTCCCCACCGCGACCCTCGGCTCGTTCCCGCAGACGGTACAGATCCGTCGGGCACGCCGGGACCTGGCCGACGGCCGGATCGACTACGAGCGCTACTGCGGTTACCTGCGGGAGGAGATCGCCTCGGTGATCCGGCTGCAGGAGGACATCGGCCTGGACGTCCTGGTCCACGGTGAGGTCGAGCGCAACGACATGGTGCAGTACTTCGCGGAACTGCTCGACGGGTTCGCCGCGACCCGGCACGGGTGGGTGCAGTCCTACGGGTCCCGGTGTGTGCGCCCGCCCATCCTGTACGGGGACGTGGCCCGGCCCGCGCCCATGACGGTCGAGTGGACGGGGTACGCGCAGACCCTCACCGGCCGGCCGGTCAAGGGGATGGTGACCGGGCCGGTGACGATGCTCGCCCGGTCCTTCTGTCGGACGGACCTCGCGCTGCCCGAGGTGGCCACCCAGCTGGCGCTGGTGATCCGCGACGAGGTGGCGGACCTGGAGGAGGCTGGGCTGGCGATCGTCCAGATCGACGAGCCGGCCATCCGCGAGCTGCTGCCGCGGCGGGGCGCGGACAGGCGGGCCTATCTCGAGTGGGCGGTGGCGACGTTCCGCCTGGCGTCGGCGGGTGCCCGGCCGGACACCCAGATCCACACGCACCTGAGCTACTCGTCGCTCCAGGTCATGAAGGAGGCGATCGAGGGGCTCGACGCGGACGTGACCGCGATCGTCGCGACCCGGTCGATCGACTGGGTCCTCGACGCCCTCACCGACCACACCCTCACGCGGCAGGTGGCCCCGGGTGTGTACGAGTCTCGATCCGGCTTCGTCCCGGACATCGATCTGTTGCACGAGAGGCTGCTCGAGGCGGTGGCGGCGGTGGGGGTGGACCGCCTCTGGGCGGTCCCGGACGGCGGGCTCAAGACCCGCTACACCTGGCAGTTGGAGCCGAGTCTGCGCAACCTGGTCACCGCGGCGCGACGAATCCGCCGGGCGGTTGCCCGCGGGACCTGAGGTTCCAATAGAATCGGGTCAAGCAACTCCCGGGCCGCCGCGTCCGGGATCGGTAGTAGACGAAAGAGGACGACATCATGGCCGGTCAGACCCTTGAGCACACTGGTGCTGCCATCGTCGAGGAGTACTACCCGAAGTACGCGACCGAGGTGGCGCCCACCTACCCGCTGTACTCGACCGAGATCTACGCCGGTTCGGCCATCATGCTGCTGGCGATGAGCATGCTGGGTCTGCCCATCACGGCGCTCGCCTTCTACACCGACGACATGGACGTGTCCCTCGGTCTGGTCGTGGCCGCGGTCGTGGCCACCGTCGTCGTCTTCGTCATCGGCCTCGCGGTGTGCATGATCGGGTTCCGCAAGTACGGGCGCAAGGACGCACACTGACGCTCGACCCGGTCGCCGCGGCGGGCGGTTCCGCCCTGGTCGCGGGTGACCCGGCGACCGACGCGGAGCGCAGGGCTGCGCTCCGCCGCATGAAGCTGGTCGCGACAGGGTTCCTGGTCGTGGCCGGGATCATCTTCCTCTTCGCGGAGTATTCGCTGTCCAACGGCGCCGGGGCGTGGGCCGGGTACGTGCGCGCGGCGTCCGAGGCGGGGATGATCGGTGGCCTCGCGGACTGGTTCGCGGTCACCGCGCTGTTCCGTCACCCGCTGAGGATCCCCATCCCCCACACGGCGCTGATCCGCAAGAAGAAGGACCAGCTGGGGACCTCGCTGGGCACCTTCGTCGGCGAGAACTTCCTCGATCCCGAGATGGTCAGCGAGAAGGTCCGCAGCGCCCGGATCCCCGCGCGGGCGGGCGAGTGGCTCCAGGAGGAGGACCACCGTGCGATCGCCTCCGACCAGGCGGCCAAGGCGATCCGGTCTGTCCTGGCGGTCCTGCGAGACGAGGACGCCACGGCGATCATCGAGCGGACCATCGTCGCCCGGATCGCGGAGCCGAAGTGGGGACCGCCCGCGGGCCGGATCCTGGCCGAGCTCCTCGAGGAGGGCCGCCACCTGCCTCTCCTCGACCTCATGGCCGACCGCACCCACGGGTGGGTCGAGGCCAACCCGGAGACCATCGACCGCTGGGTCCGCGAGAAGGCGCCCACCTGGGCGCCGCAGTTCGTCAACGAGCTGCTCTCCGACCGCGCCTACCGCGAGCTCCGCGAGTGGACCTGGCAGATCAAGGTGGACAAGCAGCACGCGGTCCGCCTTGCCCTGATCGGGTTCGTCGAGGACTTCGCCCGCGACCTCCAGCAGGACCCGGCCACGATGGACAAGCTCGAGATCTTCAAGGCGGAGGTGATGAACCGCGAGGAGGTCCGTCGGGCGGCGGCCTCCGCCTGGACGGCGGCCAAGCGGATGATCGTCGAGGCCACCGAGGACTCCTCCTCGACCCTCCGGGTGAAGATCGACGACCTCCTGCGCCGGCTGGCCGATCTCCTGGTCGACGACGAGAAGGTCCGGGCGCGCCTCGACGACTACATGACCCGCACCGCGGCGTACGTGGCGGTGAACTACGCCGGCGAGGTGACCTCGATCATCGCCGATACCGTCGAGCGGTGGGACGCCGACGAGGCGTCCGAGAAGATCGAGCTGCTCGCCGGAAAGGACCTGCAGTTCATCCGGATCAACGGCACGCTCGTCGGCGCCCTCGTCGGCGTGATCATCCATCAGTTCACCCTGCTCGTCTTCTGACCTGCTCATTCGACCTGCCCGTTCGTTGACGCGGCCCCTGAGGGGGCCCGCCGCGAGCCTGTGACCCATCACACCGCTCCGACCGCTTGCTGCAGTTAGCACTCGTTGCTAGCGTTGTCCTCAGACGACGTGAGACGCACGGCGAGGGGAGGTGGACTCCATGGCCGAGAAACGTGGCCGGGAGACCGGCAGGAAGCCCGGGTCCACCGCCGCGCAGGCGGTCGAACCGACCGCTGCGACCCTCGCGCGGAGGGCCAAGCCGACCGGCGAGGTCCCCCGTCACGACGACGTCGCCCCACAGGGTGACGACGACAAGCGCATCTCCGAGTCGCAGGACATCGGGTCGTTCATCCGCGCACAGCGGGAGGCCGCCGAGGTGTCCATCCGGCAGCTCGCCGAGCGTGCCGGCGTCTCCAATCCGTATCTGAGTCAGATCGAGCGTGGGCTGCGCAAGCCGTCCGCTGAGGTGCTGGGTCAGATCGCACGAGGTCTGAGGTTGTCCGCCGAGGTGCTCTACGCCCGCGCCGGGATCCTCGAACTGAAGGAGGGCAGTCCGGTGAGGGACGCCATCCTCACCGCGCCCGACCTCACCGAGCGTCAGAGGGAGGTGCTCGTGGAGATCTACGAGTCGTTCCGAACGAACAACGCGACCGCCGCCGAACAGGTCGTCGACGTGCACTGAGCCCGTCCGACGGCGGCCCCGTGGGGCCACGTCACATCCCACCCCGCAACACCTGCATGACAACGATCAAGGAGCCGACATGAGCCAGAAGAAGCCCGTTTCCAAGAAGACCCCCGCCCAGGCCGCCGCCGCGCAGGCCGAGTCGCAGGCCAACCCCAAGGACACCGCGCCGAGCGGCCCGCTCGGTCAGGCGCTGTCCGCCGTGCGCACCCCGGTCTACGCCTACGTCGGCGTGAACGACCTCGCGGTCCAGGCCGTGTCCGGGCTGGTCTCGGACCTCCGTCGTCGCGCGGAGGAGGCCGTCACCGACGCCCAGACCAAGGTGAACGAGCGCGTGACCGACGTGCAGAACCGGGTGACCGAGCGCGTGGCGGACGTGCAGAACCGCGTCACCGAGGTCCCCGATCGCGTGCAGGCGCTGCCGGCCGAGGTCGAGGAGCTGGTCAACCGGTTCCGCCCCGAGGAGCTGCGGAAGGTCGCCGACGCCTACGTCGAGGTCGCGGCCGGGATCTACGGTGGGCTCGCCGCCCGTGGCGAGGACGTGGTGTCCCGCCTGCGTGAGGAGAACCCGCAGCTCGAGGCCGGCCTGGCCCGCGTCAACGAGCAGGTCGCCCGCGCGGCCGGCGCCATGGAGGAGCAGGTCGAGCTGGGCGAGGACGCGCTCGGCACGGTCGCCCGCCAGACCCG
>NZ_JAALEE010000197.1:0-4705 GCF_014145265.1 Dietzia sp. CW19
CCGGGACCCCGTCTCGCACGGTCACCCGGACGCCGTCGAGGGCGCGCAACGCGGGCACCCCGTCCGCCAGCAGCACCGCAGCGTCGTGCCCGGTGACCCGCCAGGACCCAGCCGTGACGACCCACCCCCACCCGACCTCATCGACTCTCACCGCGAGCTCGAGCGACTCGCGGTTCGCCAGGACCGGTCCGGCGTCACCCAGGTCCCCGGCCGTGAGCGGACGACGACGCGTCGTCTCGGTGCCGTCGCTCATCCGCAGCACGTCGAGCCGGGACCACTCCGCGACGAGGTCCGGCCCGTCCGCGGAGCCGGGCCCGGCGTACCGGCGGATCACGAGGTCGAACTCGACCCGGTCCAGCTCGGGCAGCTCCAGGCGACCGGCGCGGTCGACCACCGGGTAGGCGTCGACGAGACCGGGGAGGAACTCGCCGCAGAACTCGGGCACCGCCTCGTCCGGGATGGTCAGCTCACGCCATCGGCGCAGATCGCGGGCCACCCCGTGGTCGAGCCGCCCGACCGGGCAGAGCTCCAACACCCTGTCGCGGACCACCGCGACCAGGTCCCCGCGCTCCCCCACGAGTGCGCCCGGCAGGGGGCGGTCGTGTTCCTCGTCGTCGTCGGGCATCTCCTGGGCGCCGTCGGCGTCGGGCAGTATCTCCGCCGCGGCGGTGACCACCACCTGCAGGCCATCGGGTGACCAGGCCGTGAGCCCGACGCGCCGGCGCGGCCCGGGCCGGACGTCGTGCAGGCCGTCATCGGGGACGATCTCCACCTCGGCCTCGGCGGCGGTGGAGATGAGCGGCCACAGTGCGGGGACCTCGGCATCGCACAGGTCCAACCACACCCTGGCCTGACGACGACTACGGGCCAGCGCGTCCACGGCGCGGAACCAGCTTGTCTGGGCGGCGCTCATGTCCGCGGTCCAGCCGTAGCGCAGCCGGTCCCATTCCACCCCCGCCGACTTCCACCGCCCGCCCCTGCCCGGGACCACGATGCGCGCCCGGAGCCGGTTGCCCAACCCGGGCCGCAACCCACCGGTCCAGCCGTCGTCCACGGTCTCGTCCGCCACCACCGACAGCTGCAGTCCATAGACCTCGGACTCCCGCGGTCGGGCCTGCTGCGCCGTGCCGTGCATCATCTCTTCGACCCGCCGCCGCCATTCAGGTACCGGTTCCCCGCCGCCTACCCCGCTGTGTGCGCCGCCGTCCGGATCCACGCCGGCGAACAACATGAGCGCCGCGGCGTGCTTGCACCGCATCGCCACCGGGCACGTGCACGTGCTGAGCTTCGGCCGGGACCAACCGCTCGCATCGGGATGCCCGAAGGCGACCTCGGTCCGATACCGGCGCCCGCCGCTGCCCGTGACCAGTGCGGACAGCGTCCGCGAACCGGGGTTGTAGCTCACGTCGCCGATTGCGTCCGGGTTCACATAAGGGCGCGCACGTGCCAGGGCCGCCGTCCCGACGAACCGCTCGACCTCGGACTCGGGGACCCTCACGCTCGACCGCACGCACCCAGAGTAGGGGCGACCCACGACATCGCGGCGGGCGAGTTGGGCCGCACCATTGACCCGGTCCCCGCCGCGACCTAACATGAAACCAAATGGTTTCATATCACACACGCGGGGTGGATCTCAGTGACGACGACGTGGATCGGTTGTTCCGGGCGCTGGCCGACGCCACACGCCGGGACATCGTCCGTCGCACGCTCACCGACGAGTGCTCCATCTCCGACCTCGCCCATCACTACGACATGTCGTTCGCGGCGGTCCGCAAGCACGTCAACGTCCTCGAGGAGGCCGGACTCGTGACCGACGACCGCCACGGACGCGAACGCCGGATCCGGGGCAACCCCGAGGCGATCCGCAGGGCCCAGACCCTGTTGGACGGCTTCGAGCGCCTCTGGCGGGGGCGCATCGACAGGCTCGACGCCCTGCTCGCCGACGACTGACCACAAGCACAATGTACGACCACCACCGAGGGAGAAGGATCCGATCATGCCAGTGACATCCGTAGACAAGGACCTCGAGGAGCTGACGATGACCATCGTCGCCGACTTCCCCGTGACGGTCCGCCGGCTCTGGGACGCGTACGTGGACCCGCGCCAGCTCGAGAGGTTCTGGGGACCGCCGGAGTGGCCGGCGACCTTCACCCGTCACGACATCTACCCGGGCGGCCGGTCCGAGTACTACATGACCGGGCCGGACGGAGCCCGCAGCGGCGGCTACTGGGAGTACCTGTCCGTGATCGAGGGGGGCTCGTTCGAGATCCTGGACGGTTTCACCGACGAGGACGGCCGCCCCAACCCCGAGATGCCGACGATGCGCGCGGTGTTCTCCTTCGAGGAGACCGACAGCGGCGCCCGCCTGACCACCACCACGTACTTCACCAGCCTCGACCAACTCGAGCAGCTGCTCGAGCTGGGCATGGAGGAGGGCACCCGCTCCGCGATGGCGCAGATCGACGACGTCCTGGCAGACCTGCGCTCCTTCGCCGCCGACCGCGCGACCGCAGCGCAGCTCCTCAGCGACACGCAGGTGCGCTTCACCCGGATCCTGCGGGGCACACCCCAGCAGGTCTGGGACGCACACCACGAGCCGGAACTGCTGAACCGGTGGTTCCACGGCCCCGACGGCTGGGCCCTGGTCGGCTGCCGGGTCGCCTCAGCGCCCGGCGAGACCACCCGCTTCGAGTGGGCCCCCGACGCCGGGGTCGAGGGCGAGGCGTTCGCGCTCGTCGGAGAGCTCATCGAGACCGACCCTCCGCACCGCGAGGTCTTCACCGAGACGATGGAGGGGGCCGACGCGCCACCGACGCGCAACGAGCAGACCCTCACAGCCGTCGGGGACGGGACCCTGATGACGCTCGTCATCACCTACGACAGCGCCGAGCTCCGCGACATGATCCTCGGCACCGGCATGGTCGACGGGATGGAGGCCGGGTACCGGCGGCTCGAGTCGGAGGTCCTGGCCCACGCCTGAGACGTCACCGGGCGCCCTCCCCGCGCCACGACACCAGCGCACACCGAGAGGACCCACATGCGCACGCTCATCATCACCGCCTTCATGTCGCTCGACGGGGTCATGGAGGCACCCGGCGGCGAGGAGGGCTACCGCAACGCCGGCTGGACCTACCGGGACATCCCCTTCGACGAGGCCGCCTACGAGATCAAGGGACGCGAGCAGGACGAGGCCACCGCCCTCCTACTGGGTCGCCGCAGCTACGAGGCGTTCTCCCCGGTCTGGCCGGAGATGACGGAGGACTTCGCCAGGTACAACGGACTACCGAAGTACGTGGTGTCCACCACCCTGACCGCCGACGACCTCGTGGACAACTGGGGACCGACGACCATCCTGCGTTCGGTCGAGGACGTGGCGCGGCTCAAGGAGACCGACGGCGGCCCGATCCTCGTCCACGGCAGCGCGACCCTCGGCCACTCCCTGTCCGAGGCGGGCCTGGTCGACCGGTACCACCTCCTGGTCTTCCCGCTCCTGCTCGGCGCGGGACGGCGCCTCTTCGGCGCGGCCGACGTCGACGCCATCCCGCTAATCCTCACCGAGCACGAGGCCTACGGCAACGGCGTCCAGAAGATGGTCTTCGACGTCGCCCGGAAGGAGGACGACTGACGGTCGACGCCGCAGTTGATCATCGATCCGGCCGGGCCGCCTACTCCCGGTCCTCGAGCGCCGTGACCCGCGGGTCCGGGTCCGTGGTCGCCGCCTTGGCCGCGAAGAACCGTTCGACGGCCAGGACGATCATCACCACCACGACGCCGACCCCCACCGCGGCCAGGACGACCGGCCAGTCGGACCCCGGCGCCAGGATGTCGGCCTCCTCGGTCTGCCAGGGCCACAGGGCCCGCAGGGAGCCGAGCATCAGGCCGGCCATGGCGATGAGGGTGGGCTTGCGGAAGTCCTCGAGCAACCGGTCGAGGATCTTGACGAAGAGCGAGATCCCGACGAGCGCACCGAGCGCGAACACCCCGAGGTAGGCGAAGTTCCGGTCGTCCACGGCTCCGAGGGTCGGCGCGTAGAGCCCCATCGCGAGCAGCAGGTACGAACCCGACACACCGGGCAGGACCAGCGCGCAGATCGCCACCGCGGCGGCCACGAACACCAGCAGGTAGGACGGGTCGCTGATCGTCCCGCTGGGCAACCCGGACAGCACGAACGCCAGCCCCGCGCCGCCGACGAAGATCAGCCCCAGAGCCCAGTTCCGTCCACCCGGGGTGGCCCGCGCCATCCCCAGCGGCACCGCGATGCTCGCCGCGACCATGCCGAGGAACAGCCCGCGTGCGATCTCCGGGCTCCCCTCGACGAAGCCCTTGAGCACCCCGGCCATGGTGAAGACCATCGCCAGCATGCCCACCGCGAGCGGGAGCAGCAGCCACCAGTCCACGTGACGGAAGGCCGCGGACGTGCGCGCCCGGCGGTCCGGGCCGAGGATCGCCGACCGCATCCCGTCCACCACGTGCGCGCCCGAGTCCAGCAACCGTGGGTACACGCCGGTCACCAGTGCGACCGTGCCGCCCGAGACGCCGGGCACGAGCTCGGCCATGCCGATCAGCGCACCGCGCAGTGCGTTCCCGACCATCCCGAGCGGCCCGGGTCGGGCGGGGAGCGGCGACCGCGGGTCCAGATCCGAGTCCGCGACGGGGTCGTGATGAACCGACTCCGCTGCGGCGCCGGGGGGCGTCCCGCCCGGTT
>NZ_JAALEE010000198.1:0-8491 GCF_014145265.1 Dietzia sp. CW19
GATCCGATCGCGGACCAGGTCCACGATCTCGGGGATCACGGCGACGAGCTCGAGATGGGCCGGCAGACTCAGATCCACTCGTGTCGTTCGGCAGACGATCGACACCCGACGCTGGTCGAGCGGCTCGACGCCCGAAGCGACGCCCCCGGGCCCGTCACGCCCCGTCACGCCCTGTCCTCCCACTCGTCCCTGCCCACCCGGTCGCCGGCGGTGCCACCCTGGTCGGTTGACGTCCCCGTCACGACGTGCACTGCCCTAACATCGCGCTTCGACACGGCGACCATTGTCGACGGCGGGATGCTCCCGTGGGGGCCCCTCCTCCGGTTTCGGACGAGGAACGGGTCGTCGGGGACCGGGCGGCAGGAACTGGACGAGGAGGCGGGCGCGGATGGGTGACGTGGTCTTCACCCGCGGCGAGCGGCTCGAGGCGCCGGCGGTGTCGACCGGTGAGCTCACCCTCCAGGCCCCTCCGGCACTGCCCCGTCCGACTCCCAGGCCACTGGTGCAGATCGTTCTCCCCGTCGTCCTCGTCGTCGCCGTGGTCGGGATGGTCGTGGTGATGATGCGTACGGGGATGATGCGCAACCCGATGTTCATGCTCTTCCCCGTGATGATGGCCGTCTCCGCTGTCGGAATGCTCGCCGGCAGCCTGTCCGGTGGCAACAAGACCGGTGAGACCGACGAACTGCGGAAGGACTACCTCCGCTACCTGGGTCAGACCCGGGAGACCGTCCACGAGACCGTGGCCGCCCAGCGGGCGGCCGCACTGTGGCGACACCCCGACCCGGTGGAGCTGCCCGCGCTGGTCGGAACGCCACGGATGTGGGAGCGGGAGGAGGGCGACGCGGAGTACCTCACAGTACGACTGGGCCCCGGGCGGCAGTCCCTGGCGACCAGGTTGTCCGCCCCCGACACCGGTCCGGTCGACGATCTGGAGCCCGTCTCGGTCGTGAGCATGAGGCGCTTCCTGAGAGTCCACTCGGTGGTGGACGACCTGCCTGTGGCGCTGGAGTTGCGGGCGTTCGCCGCCGTCTCCCTGGACGGTGATGTGGACGTGGCGAGATCTGCGGTCAGAGCGGCACTGGCAGGACTCGTCGTCTCCCACGGTCCCGACCGGGTCCGCGTGGCGGTCGCCGCGAGCGAGGGGAACGCCCGCCGGGCCTGGGAATGGCTCAAGTGGCTCCCTCACCACGAACACCCGACGTACACGGACGGCGGCGGACGGGTGCGACTCACCGAGTTCTCACTCGCCGGGGTCGAGTCGATGCTCTCCGAGGACATCGCGGTGCGGCCCGCTTTCGGGACGAACGCGAGGGACGGTCGGGAGGTGCCTCATCTCGTCGTCATCGTGGATGGCGTGGGAGTCACCGGCGCCGAGCGTCTGGTGGCCGAGGACGGACTGGACGGCGTGACCGTTCTCGAGGTCTCCGGCAGTCGCGCCGGGCAGCTGCGCGACCTCGCGACCCGTCTCGGGTTGTGTGTCCGGCTCGACGACGACGGCAGGGCGTCGGTTCACACCGAATCCGGAGAGGAGGACATCGCGAGGGCCGATTCCATGAGCCTTCCGGAAGCGGAGCGGCTCGCCATGGCACTCGCCCGCTACCGACCCGCCGACACCGTGACACACGCCGACGGCTCCACTTCCACCAGGCGGGTCCCCGGTCTGCCCGACCTGCTGGGGATCGGGATGGCCACCCGCGTCGACCCGGCGGTGGCGTGGCGACGTCGCGGCGAACGCGACCGCCTGCGCGTCCCGGTGGGGGTGAGCCCGGATGGAGCCCCCGTGGAGCTGGACCTCAAGGAGGCCGCGCACGGCGGAATGGGCCCGCACGGCCTGTGTGTCGGCGCGACAGGGTCCGGGAAGTCCGAGTTCCTGCGCACCCTCGTCCTGGGCCTGGTCGCCACGCACGACCCGGACGCGCTCAACCTGGTGCTGGTGGACTTCAAGGGCGGGGCCACGTTCCTCGGACTCGAGTCGCTGTCCCACGTGTCAGCCGTGATCACCAACCTCCAGTCCGAGATCACCATGGTCGACCGGATGCGGGACGCGCTCGAGGGCGAACTGAACCGGCGACAGGAGGTGCTCCGCGCCGCGGGCAACTACGCGGGTGTGGGCGACTACGAGGCGGCGCGGGCGAGGGGAGCGCAGCTCGATCCCCTGCCGGCACTGGTGATCGTCGTCGACGAGTTCTCCGAGCTGTTGTCCTCCAAGCCGGAATTCGCGGAACTGTTCCTCACCATCGGGCGTCTCGGGCGCAGTCTGCACATCCATCTGCTGTTGGCGTCCCAACGGCTCGAGGAGGGACGATTGCGCGGTCTCGACAGTCACCTGTCCTACCGGATCGCCCTCAAGACGTTCTCCGCGACCGAGTCCCGCACCGTCCTGGGTGTGACCGACGCCTATCACCTGCCCGCCACGCCGGGCGCGGGCTTTCTGAAGGTCGATTCCGGCGAGCCGGTGCGATTCGACGCCGCCTACGTCTCGGGGCCCCATCGAGAGGATCGTCGACGTGACGGCTCCTCTGTCGCCGTCCCGGTCGCCCGCGCCACAGTGCGTCCGTTCACGTCCTGGTACATGCCGGTGGCCGCTCCCGCCCCATCGGCGGCCGCCGACCGACGCGACGCGCCAGTCCCCGACGACCGGGATGAGGAGACGAGTCTGCTGGACGTCCTCGTCGGTCGGCTCGCCGGTCACGGAAGACCCGCACACGAGGTCTGGCTCCCGCCTCTGGGGGCCGGCGCAGCCCTGGACACGGCGGTCGGAACAGAACCGACGGTGTCCAGCGACGAGAGCCCGCCGAGCCTGCGCTTCCCGATCGCCGAGGTCGACCTGCCGTTCGAACAGCGTCGAGCCTCCTGGGTCGTGGACCTCTCCGGGGCGGACGGCAACGTCGCGGTGGTGGGCGGGACGAGGTCGGGCAAGTCGACCACCCTGTGCACCCTGGTGCTGGCCGCCGCGGCGACCACCGGACCCGACCGGCTCTCGGTATACGTCGTGGACCTCGGTGGCGGGCTTCTCCAGTCGGTCGCCGAGCTCCCCCATGTCGGTGGTGTCGCCAGGCGCGGCGAGGACGAGAAGATCCGTCGAACGGTCGCGGAGGTTGGCGTCGAACTCAAGCGCCGGGAGGCGGCGTTCCGCGACGAGGGAGTGACGTCCGTCGACCACGCCCGCCGCCGGCTGATCGGGCGCGACGGTCGGTCGATCGCCGAGTATCCCGAGATCCTCTTGGTGATCGATGGCTGGCAGGCGTTCCGGACCGAGGTCGAGGACTTGGAACAGCTCGTGGTGGGGCTCGCCGCGGACGGCCTGTCCTACGGCGTCCACGTCGTCCTGTCCGCAGCCCGCTGGGCCGACCTCCGGCCGGCGCTGCGGGACGCGCTCGGTACCCGTGTCGAACTCCGGCTGGGTGATCCCACGGATTCGATGATCGACCGCCGGGCGGCGATGACCGTCCCCGCCTCTCCCGGCCGGGGGTTGACCCGCGAACGCCACCACATGCTCGTCTACCAACCCCGGCTCGACGGACTCGTCGACCCGGATGGCATCGCCGACGCCACCGTCTCGGCCTCCCGGCACCTGGCGCAGCGGTGGCGGGCCCTGGTGGGCCCCGTCAACGCGGCGCCGGTCAGAATGCTCCCGGAGGTCCTGCCGTACGCCCAACTCGCGGGTCTGGCGCGCCCGGGTCCGGACGGCACACGGACGCGGGTGCCTCTCGGTGTGGACGAATCCGACCTCAAGGTCGTCTACGCGGACCTCGAGGCGGACCCGCTGATGCTGGTGCTCGGCGATTCGGAATGCGGCAAGACCTCTGTTCTCCGGGCCGTCACCCGGGGGCTGGTCGCCGGCAACAGCCCACAGGCGGCGAAGGTCATCGTGGTGGACTACCGCCGCACCATGCTGGGCGAGATCGAGGGCGATCATCTCGCGGGATACGCCGCCACCGAGACGGCGCTGGTGCCGATGGTCGATCACCTGGTCCAGATCCTCGAGGGCCGGATGCCCGGCGTCGGGATCACGCCGGAGCAACTACGCGCCCGCTCGTGGTGGAACGGTCCGCGAATCCACCTGATCGTCGACGACCTCGACCTCGTCATCACCGGTGCGGGGAACCCGCTGTCCGCGCTGACCCGATTCCTCCCGCACGCCCGCGACATCGGGTTCTCCGTGGTTCTCGCGCGGAGGACCGCGGGTTCCTCGCGCGCGCTGTACGACGGTCTCGTGGGAGGGATCCGGGACCTGGGCGGCGCCGGCCTCATCATGTCCGGGAGCCGCGAGGAGGGCCCCCTTCTCGGAGGAGTACGTCCCACCCACCTGCCGGCGGGTCGGGGCAGGCTCGTCACCCGCAGCGGGGGCGTCCGACTGGTGCAGACCGCACTCGCGGAACCGTGACCCCCGTGGGCGCGACCATCGCGGTCGATCTCTCCTGTTCCGGACTGTCGGTGGCGTCGGCGTCGGCGTCGACCGTTCTCTCCCCGGCGGTCGCGCCCACCTCCGTCCTCGCAGGTGCAGACGGTTCCGCGCTACCACCCGGGGGCGATCGGATCGAGTGCTCCGAGCGGGTCGACTCCGTCGCCCTCCGGCACCCGGACCGTTGTCTGCCGGACCCGCTGGCAGGCGCTCACCGGGATCGCACCGACGTGGCCGGGCTCTCCGTCCCCGTGGAGGAACTCCTGGCGGCTCCGGTCTCCCGGGCCCTGCGGTGGGGCGCGGCGGGGGACGGAGACGGAGTGGTGCTCATCGTTCCCAGTGGGTGGGGCAACACCCGCTCCGCCCGATTGGCATCCGCTGCGGAGGGCCTGGGTGTGTCACCCCACATCGTCCGCGCGGCGCTGGTGACCGCCGAGGCGCTGCCCTCATCCTCGGCCCGCTGGGCGGTGTGCGTGGAGGCCTGCGCCGCGAGGACCACTGTGAGCCTCGTCGAACGCACGCGGGGGGAGCTGACCCTGATCGACCGGACCATCGTCCACCGGTGGGATCCGTGCCGGGATTCGATGCGCGACGACGAGGTGCCCCGTGTGCTCGAGGCGGTGACCGCGCTACGGCGTGGGCGGCGGGAGGCGGGCACCGGCTCCACCGAGATCCTGGCCCGCGGACGCAACGCCGAGCGGGTGGTGGACGCCTGCGATCAGGCGCGGTTGCTCTCCTTCGTCGTTCCGGATCTCGCTCCGGTCGAGGCCGCTCTCCGGCTACACGAGGGAGTCTGAGTCGCCCTCTGGGTGGTCGTCGTGGTGGATGGAACCGAACCCGGCCCCGGGGACGTCGAACACTGTGACGGACCCAGGAAGGGGCCGCAGGACCACAAAGGGGAGGACGAGATGGCCGGTTTCAACACCCACATCGGGACCATGGACACCGCGGCCAGACGGGTCGACGACGTGAACACTGAGATCGATCGACTGCTCGGGAACGTCCGGGATTCGGTGTCGCAGCTCGGAGGGTCGGTGTGGCGGGGTGCGGCCCAGGCCCGGTTCGCGACGATCATGGCGGAGTGGCAGCAGCAGAGCACCAAGCTCAACACCGCCCTGGCGGGAATCTCGGAGACCATGCGGACCAACAGCACGTCGTTCGAGGCCGCCGATCAGGACTCCGCGCAGGCGATCAGCCGGGTCGGCGCCTCCGGCCCTCTGAACATCTGACCACCCACCTCCAGTCGGGAGAATTCTCATGACCTCAGGACAGATCACCTATAACCACGGCCCGATCGAGGCGCTCGTCGGCCAGGTCGGTTCGGCGTCAACGGCGCTGCGCACCACCCTCGACGATCTCAGGGCGTACCTCGCACCGCTCGTCGCCGAATGGGAGGGCGACGCCGCTGTCGCCTATCAGGCCCACCAGAACGACTGGGACCAGGCCGCCGCCGCCCTGCAGGCGATGCTCGCGGAGATCTCGCGGGCAGCGAGTCAGGGAAACCAGGGTATGGCGGATGCCGACCGTCGCGCCGCCCAGGGATGGGCATGACGGCCCCTTTCCGAGTGGCCTCACCCTGAGTGGAGGCACAGCGGCGCGGAGTCTCGGTCACCGTCGGTGTGATGACCGGGCTCCGCGCGGCCGCCGCACCCCCCGACCGGATGCAGGCGAGGCAAGGCTGTCCTACCGTCGGACGTAGAGCCGGGTCGATCACCCGGCGGACGCGAACCACGGGAGGACCCACATGTACGTCACCCACGATCCGTCAACGGGAACGACCGACAGCCAGTACGACCAGACCGACGACGTCGACGGGATCCCGTCCACCGTCACCGAGGGGTTCACCTCCTGGCGCGCCACCGACGTCGCGGAGCGGGCGCGGATCCTCCTGGCGATCGCGGACGCCTTCGAGGAGCACGCCGACGAGCTCGCCAAGGCCATCACCACCGAGATGGGCAAACTGCCCGACCAGGCGCAGGGGGAGGTCAAGCTCGCCGCCTCGATCTACCGCTGGTACGGCGAGCACGGCCCCGCGCTGCTGGAGCCCGAGACGCTGGACGTGCCGGGCGCCCGCCTGAATCGCGTGACCCACGAACCGGTCGGACCCCTGGTCGGCGTGATGCCGTGGAACTACCCCTACTACCAGGTGGCCCGGTTCGCGGCCCCCAACCTGCTCCTGGGCAACACCATCGTGCTCAAGCACGCCAGCATCTGCGCGCGCTCCTCCGCGGCAATAGAGAAGGTGCAGCGCGCGGCCGGGCTTCCGGAGAACGCGTACGTCAACGTCTACGCCTCCAGCGACACGGTCGCCGAGATGATCGCCGACCCCAGGATCAAGGGCGTCTCGCTCACCGGCAGCGAGGGCGCCGGCGCCGCCGTGGCCAAGGTGGCGGGGGAGAACCTCACCACCAGCGTTCTCGAACTGGGCGGCTCGGACCCGCTCATCGTCCTGGACACCGACGACCTGGACGAGCTGGTCGAGACCGTCGGCAAGGCGCGGCTGTCGAACTGCGGCCAGGCATGCAACTCGCCCAAGCGGATGTTCGTTCCGGCGGACATGAAGGACGACTTCGTGGGCAAGCTCCGCGACCTGTACGAGGGGACCAAAGTCGGCCCAGCGGCCGACGAGGGAACCGGGCTCGGACCGCTGTCCTCGGAGGACGCCCGCGACGGGGTGGTCGAGCAGGTCGAGCGCGCCGTCGAGCAGGGCGCGACCCTCGTGACCGGAGGCCGCGCGATCGACCGACCGGGTGCGTTCATGGAGCCCACCGTCCTCACCGGCATCACCCCGGAGATGGACGCCTACACCGAGGAGATCTTCGGCCCCGTCGCCATGGTGTACGGCTACGACTCCGTCGACGAGGCCGTGCGCGTCGCCAACGACACGCCCTTCGGCCTGTCCGGCTCGGTGTGGGGGACCGACACCGACAAGGCCGCCGAGGTGGCCGAGAAGCTCGAGGTCGGGATGGCCTACGTCAACGAGCACGGCACCACCATGGCCGGCCTGCCCTTCGGCGGCGTCAAGCGCTCGGGCTACGGCCGCGAGCTGGGCCGCTGGGGCCTCGGCGAGTTCGTCAACGTACGGCTGCAGCGGGTCCACTGACATCGAGTCCGCCCCGGCCCCGATACACGAGAGGGCCGGGGCGGCGCCATCCTTCCGATCGCCCAGATGCGATCCGTTGCCCCGTCAGCGCGCGTCACTACACTTGGAAGGTGACTCATCACCAATCTTGAAAGGGTCCTCATGGCATCCCCTCTGCCTTCGCAGGTCGACGTCTCGTGGCTGCACCAGCACCTCGACGACGCCGACCTCGTCGTCGTCGACGCCACCAACCACCTCCGCGTCCCCACCGACGGCCCCTACGTCCCGGAGTCGGGCGCGGAGACGTACCGGCCGGAACACATCCCCGGCGCCGTGTTCGCCGACCTCCTGGGGGACTTCGCCGACCCGGACAGCCCCGAGCCCTGGACCGCGCCGGACCACGAGCGGTTCGCCGCGGCCGCCGGCGCACTCGGCATCGGCGACGGGGCGACGGTGGTCGTCTACGACCAGCACGACGGCTTCTGGGCCACCCGCTTCTGGTGGCACCTGCGCTACGAGGGCTTCGAGAACGTCACGGTGCTCGACGGCGGGCTCCCGGCCTGGAAGGCCGCCGGCCACCAGGTCACCGACGTGCTCCCCGAGCCCACGCCGCGCACCTTCACCGGAACCCGCCGCCCCGAGCTGTTCCGCTCCACCGAGGAGATCGCGGCCAGCCTGGACAACGAGAACACCATTCTCGTGAACGTGCTGGACGAGCCCACCTACCGCGGCGAGGTGGACACCTATGCCCGCCGCGGTCACATCCCCGGCAGCATCAACCTGCCGGTCTTCTCGCTCCGCGACCCCGAGACCGGCACCCTGAGGCCGACCGAGGACCTGCGCCGCGAGTTCGAGGCCGCTGGCCTGCTCGACGATGACCGGACCGTCGTGACCTACTGCGGCGGCGGCATCGCCGCGACCGGGGTCGCGCACGCCCTCGCGCTGGTCGGCCGCGAGGACGTGGCGGTGTACGACGGCTCCATGACCGCCTGGGCCGGCAG
>NZ_JAALEE010000199.1:0-13618 GCF_014145265.1 Dietzia sp. CW19
CCGGCCGCCGAGACGGCCGAGGGGCCGGCCGCGGAGCCGGGCGCGCCGCGCTCCGGATCGACCCCCACGATCGAGTCCACCAGGGACCCGAGCACCAGGTTCTCGCCGGGCCTGGACTGGAACCGGTGCAGGTTGATCGTTCCGGAGATCAGCGCGACCGAGCGGGGCTCGACCGAGGCGACCCTGAGCATGGGCACGAAGATCCGCCGCCGGGTGGGAAGCTCCACCACCAGTCCGAGGACCCGGGGTTGCTTGTGCCGGGCGCGCATCGTCACCACGACGTCGCGGATCCGCCCGATGTCGTCCCCGTCAGGGCCGATCACCGGCAGTCCGGCTAGCCTGGCGACGAAAGCCTTGTAGAGGTTCGCCATGCGGACCAGGTTAGTCACCGGGTGGTGGATCACGCCCCGCCCGCACCGGACCGGAGGGAGTGCCCGCAGATGACCCCCGCCCAGCACACGGAGCCCGCACCGTCGGAGTCCGCCGCGGCGACGATCGCCGGACTGCGCACCCGTCCCCGGCGCACTGTGCTCGCCGTCCCCGGTAGCAGCGTCAAGATGATCGGCAAGGCCCGCGGGTTGCCGGTGGACGAGGTGTTCCTCGACCTCGAGGACGCCGTCGCGGGCCCGGCCAAGGAACAGGCGCGCGAGAACGTCGTCGAGGCGCTCACCAGCGGTGGCTTCGCCGCGCCGACCGTGGTGGTGAGGGTGAACGCCTGGGACACCGAGTACACCGTCCGGGACGTCACGGAGGTGGTCGGCAGGGCGGGCGCCCACGTCGACGCGCTCCTCCTGCCCAAGGCGCGGTCGGGCGCGGAGGTCCGGGCCCTCGACCTGGTGCTCACCCAGGTGGAGAAGGCGGCGGGCCTGCCCGTCGGGCACATCGGTATCGAGCCCCAGATCGAGGACGCGCTCGGTCTCACCAACATCGACGAGATCGCCACCGCGAGCGCGCGGGTCCTCACGCTGGTGTTCGGTCCCGCGGACTTCATGGCCTCGATCGGCATGCGCACCCTCACCGTCGGGGAGCAGCCGGAGGGGTACGCGCCGGGCGACGCCTACCACCACGTTCTGTTGAGCATCCTCGTCTCCGCACGGGCGCACGGTCTCCAGGCGATCGACGGGCCGTTCCTCAAGGTGCGGGACGTGGAGGGCTTCCGCAGGGCGGCGGCCCGCACCGCGGCACTGGGCTTCGACGGCAAGTGGGTCCTGCATCCCGCCCAGGTGGACGCGGGCAACGAGGTGTTCAGCCCGCGTCAGGACGAGTTCGACAAGGCGGAGGGGATCCTCGCCGCCTACGCCCACTCCACGTCCGAGGAGGGCGGGGCCCGGGGCGCGGTGATGTTCGGTGACGAGATGCTCGACGAGGCCAGCCGTAAGATGGCACTGGTGGTCTCCGCACGGGGGCGGGCAGCGGGGATGACGACGACGGCCGCCCGAGAGACCGATCCGAACGGGTCGACGACGGAAGGATCGATGTGATGACGACTCCGGTGCCCCCGACCACGGGCCGGCGCGGGCAGACGCCCGGGTTGCCCACGCCCCCCACCGGGTGGGTGGTCGGTTCCTACCCCACCTACGCGCAGGCCCAGGCGGCCGTGGACCACCTCGCGGACGAGGAGTTCCCCGTCCACGAGGTGACCATCGTGGGCGTGGACCTCATGCAGGTGGAGCGTGTCACCGGCCGGCTGACCTGGCCCAAGATCCTGCTCGGCGGACTGGCGACCGGCGCGTGGCTCGGACTGTTCGTGGGCCTGCTGGTCGGCATCTTCACCCAGCCGATGTGGGGAGTCGTCCTCACCGGACTGATCGGTGGTTCGGTGTTCGGTGTGGTCTCCGCCTCGCTGTCCTACGCCGCGACACGGGGAAAGCGCGACTTCGCGTCGACCTCCCAGCTGGTCGCCGGACGGTACGACATCCTGTGCGAGCCCGGGAACGCCGAGAAGGTCCGCGACGAACTCGCACGCCTCGGCCTCAAGTGACTCTCCCGGGAGGCCCTTCCGACTCGTCGTCCGTCCTGACCGCGGTCCGCGAGCATCTCATCGCGCATCTCGGCCCCGAGCCGCAGGAGGCGTCGGTGACCTTCCTGGGGGCGGCACCGATCCGGGTCCTGCGCTTCGTGGACATCGAGTCCGGCCTGGTCAGATACGCCTCGCTCGGGTGTTCGGCCGACCCGATGGGGGACCCGTCCGCGCTGGTCCCCGACCCGACCGCGCCGCGGGCCGAACTCTCCCTGGTGTTGCGGGGCGGCGTGGACGGGCTCGTCCGCGCCCTGGCCGTGCTCGCGGCCGCCCCGGCGGTCGAGGGCCTGGTGCTGTCCGAGGGCGCTCTCATCGATCTCGGTGAGCCGCTGTGGCCGGGCGCGGCGTTCACCGCGGTCGTGCTGCGGGCGCCCGAGATCCCCGACGTCGAGGTGGGTGGGGAGTCCGCCCCCGTCAGGATCTTCCGAGCGGTCCCGGTGACGCACACCGAGGCGGCCTGGGTCCGGCTCAAGGGAGCGGGGGAGCTCGAGGACGCGTGGGCGGAGGCCGGGATCGACGTGACCGATCCGGCGCGCCGCGCGGTGAATCCGGGTCTGACCCGCTGACTACAGCCAGCGGTTCCTGCGGAAGAGCAGGAACAGCCCGGTGCACGCGGCGGCCATGACCCCGAGCACCAGGTAGTAGCCGTACTCGGAATGCAGTTCGGGCATGTTGGTGAAGTTCATCCCGTAGATCCCCGCGATCATCGTGGGCACGACCGCGATCGCCACCCACGCGGAGATCCGCCGCATGTCGGTGTTCTGCTGCACCCCGATCATCGCCATGGCCGCGTTGACCAACGAGGTGATCTGCTCGTCGAGGGTCGTGACCTCCGCCGCGACCTGGCTGTGGTGGTCGTGGACGTCGCGGAAGTAGTGCCGGATCTCGGCGGGGATCAGGTCGAGATGCTCGACCGCCAGGCGCCGCAGGGGCAGGGCCAGGGGAGCGATGTCGTGCTTGAGCTCGAGCAGCTCACGCTTGAGCAGGTAGATCTGCTCGATGTCGACACGGGTGCGGGGGGCGAAGACGGCGGTCTCCAGGTCGTCGACGTCCCCACTCATCCCCTCGGCCACCTCGAGGTAGCTGTCCACCACCCGGTCGGCCACGGCGTGCATCACCGTCGACGGCCCCCGGAGCAGCCTCTCGGGCGCGCTCTCGAGCTCCGCGCGGATGTCGGCGAGGCCGGTGAAGTCCCCGTGACGGACGGTCACCACGAAGTCGCGGCCCAGGACCACCATGACCTCACCGGTGGAGACGATGTCGTTGGTCTCGGTGATCGACTCGTGCTCGAGGTACCTGACCGTCGACATGTTGAGGACCAGGGAGTCGTCGTAGGCCTCCAGTTTGGGCCGCTGCCGTCCGCTGGCGGCGTCCTCGGAGATCAGCTCGTGGAGACCGAACTCACTCGCCAGCGCCTCCATCTGGTGCGGATCCGGGGCGTGGAGCCCGACCCACACGAACCCCCGCCCGGCCTCTCGTACGTGCCGGATCGCGGCCCGGTGGGTGAAGCGCCCCGGGACACGGACGCCGTCGACGTAGACACCGCAGTCGACCACCGCGCGTTCGGTGGGAACGGTCAGCCGGGTGCGTGGGGGGAAGGGGGTGGCCGTGTCGCCCCGCCGTCTTCGGATACTCGGCACCAGCGCCCCCTCACTCATCACCATGACACTATCCGGCGCCGGGCCTCGACACGATGGGCGTTAGGGTTCTGCTGGGAGACTGGCGGACAGGTGTCGCACGACCGGGTGCGGACGTGGCGAGGAAGGACGTGGTCGAGTGCGGCGGACGGGGGAGCGGGCCGGGGTACGCGGACTGGCGATCGCCGGGGTTGCGGTGGTGGCACTGACCGGATGCCAGGCGCAGTCGTCGATCGTCCCCGCCCACGAGTCCGATCCGGTCGTGGTGATCGAGACCGCGTCCTTCGGTGAGGCCGAGGTCGTCGGCCACATCTACGGCAACGCCCTGTTGAGATCGGGCTCCCGGGTCACTCTGCGTCCGCAGTCGGGAGACCAGGCCGAGGTCCTCGAGTCGGTGACGACGGGAGACGCCACGTTCACCATCGGGTTCACCGGGGAGTTGCTCCGGGCGTTCGATCCGGGCTCCACCGTGGTCGAGGCCGACGAGGTGTACACCGCGATGATGGCCGCCCTCCCCGAGGGTGTCACCGCAGCCGACCCGGCTCCCGCCGAGGACGCCCCCGTCTACGTGGTGACCCGGCACACCTCGGAGACGCGCGGTCTGCGGACCATGTCCGACCTCGCCGGACGCTGCGGGGAGTTCACACTGGGCGCACGCCAGGAGGCGCTCGCGGACCGTGAGCTCGCCACCGCGGTGGGTGGGACGTACGACTGCGGGTTCGGGCGGAGGGTGGCGCTGGGCCCGAACCCGCGCGCGGTGTTCGACGCACTGCGCGCGGGGGAGATCGGCGTGGGGCTGGTCCAGTCGACCGACCCGGTCCTGGATCCCGACGACATGGTGCCGCTGGACGACGACGAGGACGCCATCCTGGCCCAACACGTCGTCCCGGTGTTCCGCAAGGGCTCACTCTCCGAGGACCAACTCGCCCTGGTCAACCGGATCAGCGGCGAGCTGACCACGGAGGACGTGCGGGAGCTCCTGCTCGGGGTGGAGTTCGGCACCTCCACCCCGACCGATCTCGCCAACTACTGGCTGGACTCGCACGACTACTGAGCCACGGGCGCACGGGACCGGCCCCGGGCGCACGGGACAGGCCCCGGGCGATCGCCGCCGGGGGGCGCGGAGACCCGCGCCTACCCCGTGGCCGCGATCAGGAGAACGCCTCGTCCACGAGCGCCTTCTGCTCGACCGCGTGGACCTTGCTCAGGCCGGTCGACGTGGCGGCCATGGCCCGTCGAGACACCCGCTTGAGCGGCGGGAACTCCGGGATGACCTCCGGCAGGTTGAGTGCGAGGAAGCTCCACGCGCCCTGGTTGGCCGGTTCCTCCTGCACCCACCGGACCTCGGTGAGGTTCGGGTAGTGGCTGAGCGCCTCGCGGAGACGACGGAACGGGATCGGGTGGATCTGTTCCAGCCGGACGATCGCGACGTCGTCGTGGCCTTCCTTCTCCTGCCGTGCCGCCAGCTCGTAGTAGAGCTTGCCCGAGACCAGGAGCATGGTCTTGACCTTCTCCGGGTCCTTGCCACCGTCGACGAAGGTGGGATCGTCGAGCACCGAACGGAACTTGCCCGAGGTGAAGTCGGCGAGGGCGCTGACGGCCTTCTTGTTCCGCAGCATCGACTTGGGGGTGAAGACGATCTGGGGGCGCTTGATGCCGTCGGTGGCGTGGCGACGCATGAGGTGGAAGTAGTTCGCCGGGGTCGACGGTTGCGCGACCGTCATCGACCCCTCCGCGCACAGCTGCAGGAAGCGTTCCATGCGCCCTGAGGTGTGGTCCGGGCCCATGCCCTCGTGGCCGTGCGGCAGGAGCAGGGTGACCGAGGACTTCTGACCCCACTTGGCCTCACCGGAGGAGATGTACTCGTCGATGATGGTCTGGGCACCGTTGACGAAGTCGCCGAACTGCGCCTCCCACAGGACCAGCGCCTCCGGGTCGCCCACGGAGTAGCCGTACTCGAACCCGACACCGGCGTACTCGGTGAGCGCGGAGTTCCACACCTCGAACCGGCCGTCGGCCTCGTCGAGGTTCTGCAGCGGCGAGTAGGGCTCGGCAGTGGTCTTGTCGACCACCACCACGTGCCGCTGCGTGAAGGTGCCGCGCTGCGAGTCCTGGCCGGCCAGGCGAACGGTCCGGCCCTCCATGACGAGCGAACCGATCGCGAGCAGCTCGGCGAACGCCCAGTCGATGTTCCCGTTGTAGGCCATCTTCTGGCGCGCCTCGTAGACCGGCTTGACACGCGAGTGGATGTGGAAGTCCTCGGGCAGGTTGCCGAAGGCGTCGCCGATCGCGTGGATGACCGACTCGTCGACCGCGGTCACCAGACGCTTGGGCAGCGGCTGGTTCGGCAGGATCGACTCGGATGCCTTGACCGGGTGCTTCTCGAGTTCGCGGACCTCGTTGAAGACCCGCTCGAGCTGGCCCTGGAAGTCGCGCAGGGCGTTCTCGGCCTCCTTCTCGGTGATGTCACCGCGACCGACGAGATCGTCGGTGTAGGACTGGCGGACGCTCTTCTTGCCGTCGATCACCTCGTACATCCGGGGCTGCGTCATCGACGGGTCGTCGGCCTCGTTGTGGCCGCGGCGGCGGTAGCAGACGAGGTCGATCACGACGTCCTTCTTGAACTGCTGGCGGAAGTCCATCGCCAACCGCGCCACCCGCACACACGCCTCTGGGTCGTCACCGTTGACGTGGAAGATCGGGGCGCCGATCATCTTGGCGACGTCCGTGGAGTACTGGCTGGACCGACCGGCCTCGGGGGCGGTGGTGAATCCGATCTGGTTGTTGACGACGATGTGGATCGTCCCGCCGGTGCGGTACCCGTCGATCTGGGACAGGTTGAGCGTCTCCGCCACCACCCCCTGGCCGGCGAAGGCCGCGTCACCGTGGAGCATGAGTGGGACGACCGGGTACTCGGCACGCCACTCCGGGTCCTCGATGAGGTCCTGCTTGGCCCGCACGATCCCCTCCAGGACGGGGTCGACGGCCTCGAGGTGCGACGGATTGGCGGTGAGCGAGACCTTGATCTCGTTCTCCCCGAACATCTGGTACTGGATGCCCTCGGCGCCGAGGTGGTACTTGACGTCACCCGAGCCGTGGGCGGCCGAGGGGTCCATGTTGCCCTCGAACTCGGTGAAGATCTGCCGGTAGGGCTTGCCCACGATGTTGGCCAGGACGTTCAGGCGGCCGCGGTGCGGCATGCCGATCACGACCTCGTCGAGCGCGAACTCGGCGGCCTCGTCGATGACCGCATCCATCATCGGGATGACCGATTCGGCGCCCTCCAGGGAGAAGCGCTTCTGTCCGACGTACTTGGTCTGCAGGAAGGTCTCGAACGCCTCCGCCGCGTTGACCTTGGACAGGATGTACTTCTGCTCGGCGACCGTCGGCTTGTCGTCGACACCCTCGAGTCGTTCCTGGATCCACTGGCGTTGTTCGTTCTCGAGGATGTGGGTGTACTCGATACCGATCTTGCGGCAGTACGCCGCGCGCAGCGCAGACAGGACGTCGCGCAGGCGCATCTTGTCCTTGCCGACGAACCCACCCACGGAGAACTTGCGGTCCAGGTCCCAGAGCGTCAACTCGTGGGAGTTGACGTCGAGGTCCGGGTGGAAGGTGCGGCGACGCTTGGCGTGCCGCCCGTCCAGGGGGTCGATATCGGCCATGAGGTGGCCGCGGTCGCGGTAGGCCGCGATCAGCTCGAGGACCCGGGCGTCCTTGTCCACGCGCGGGTCGGTGATGTCCTGACGCCACCGGACGGGCTCGTAGGGGATGCCGAGGACGTCGAAGATCTCGTCGTAGAACTCGTCGGCGAGCAGGAGACGGTGGATCTCGCGGAGGAACTCCCCGGATTCCGCACCCTGGATGATCCGGTGGTCGTAGGTCGAGGTGAGGGTGGTGATCTTGCCGATGGCGTTGTTGGCCAGCTGCTCGTCGCTGGCACCCTGGAATTCGGCCGGGTACTCCATCGCACCGACACCGAGGATCGTGCCCTGCCCCACGGTCAGTCGCGGCACAGAGTGGACGGTGCCGATCCCGCCGGGGTTCGTCAGCGAGATGGTGACCCCCGAGAAGTCCTCCATCGTCAGCTTGCCGATGCGGGCGCGGGAGACGATGTCCTCGTAGGCGTCGAGGAAGCCGCGGAAGGTCAGTTCCTCGCAGTTCCTGATGGCGGCCACGACCAGGGTGCGCCCCGCCTTGGTCTTCATGTCGATCGCCAGGCCGAGGTTGATCCCGTTCGGGGTCACGACGTTGGGCTTGCCGTCGACTTCCTCGAAGTGGTTGTTCATGTTCGGGTAGGACTTGATCGCCTGCACCATCGCGTACCCGATGAGGTGGGTGAAGGAGATCTTGCCGCCGTGCGTCCGCTTGAGGTGGTTGTTGATGACGACGCGGTTGTCGATCATGAGCTTGGCCGGAATCGCACGGACCGAGGTGGCCGTGGGCAACGTCAGCGACGCGTTCATGTTCTTGACGATCGCGTTGGCCGGGCCGCGCAGGACCTTGTTCTCTGCTTCCTCGGGCGGCGTGTACTCGGGCCGGGTGGTCCGCTTGGCGGCGGGTGCCTCCGACGTGCCACGCGAGCTCGGCGTCCGCGCGGGGGCCGGCACACCCCGCCCGCGTGCCTTGCTCTTCGGGGAGCTCTCGGCGGTGGGCTTGGCGGCCACGTCCTCGGCTGACGACTCGGGAGACATGTCCGCGACGGTCAGCTCCGAGGTCTTCTGGGTGTTCGCGTCGGGGGTGGCGTTGTCGCCCCCGGACTTCCCGGAGGAGACCTTCTTGCCGCTCTTGCCGGCACTCTTCTTCTCTCCACCGGTCTTGCCACCACTGGTTTTCCCACCAGTCCGTGCGTCACCCCCGTCCGCAGCCGGACCGGCACCGGACGAGCCGTTCGACGCACTCCGCCCGGTGACGGCCGCGGCCCCGGGGTTCGCGTCGAAGAACTCGTGCCAGGACTTATCCACGGAGGACGGGTCCTTGGAGAACCGCTCGTACATCTCGTCGACGAGCCACTGGTTCTGTCCGAACTGTGAGACGGTGTTGCTCACGATGTTGTGGTGCCTTCCTGATCTGTGGTGGGTTTCACACGCAATGAACCCAGGCTAGACCTTCTGCGCGTTCTCGGCCTTCCGATCTCACCTGACAGGGGGATGCGGTGCGCTCGACGCACGGGGGTCAGGTCGAGGGCCAGCTGTCCGGAGGGGTCCCGAAGGTGGTCGCCGCCGCCTTCACGACGGTCCGACCCAGCCGTCGGTTCCCCCAGCCTCCCACCGCCGCGCCGATGCCCGCGGGGGCGAGCTTGCCCATGGCGAGGGTCGCCCGCTTCACCGCGAACTTCCGGGCGAACCGGGACACCATCCGACGATTGACCTCCTTCAGACCCGGGAGCCCCAGCGACCTTCCGGCGAGCGACCCGCCGGCGGAGGCCCCGCCGCTCGTGCTGACCGCGTTGGCCAGGATCGCGGTGCCCGACGCCCCGAGCATGACGGTCATCACGAGCAGCTCCTCGTGCTCGCCGACCCTCACGTCCACGCCGTGGACCTCCGCGACGGCCAGGGTGTAGAACGCGGCGGCCTCGATGAACACCAGGGACTCGGCGCCGATCGCGCCGAACGCGACGATGGTGCCGACCCCGGGGACGGCCGCCGTGGCGCCCACGGCCGCGCCGGACGCGGTGACGGCGCTCAGGAAGCGGGAGTCGAGCCGGTCGCGGATGCGCGCGGGACTCTCATCCGGATGGTTCTCGCGGAGCTTGCGGACGTAGGCGCGCGCGGCCCCGGCCTGGCTCCGTATCGCCTTCCGGAGGGCCCCTGTGGCGATTCCGGCGAGTGGACCGGAGACGTCGGTGTCGGCGGGGACGCGTTCTGGCACGGGATCTCCTCGAGGGTGGTCACGACAGGGTCGGCTGCCCTTGTCCGTCACTCCACGGTACGGAGGATCACGGGGTCCCGCCTCCTACGGGAGGACCTGTTCGGTGTACTGGTTCGCGAAGACCCGGTCCGGGTCCAGTCGGTCCCGCACGGCGACGAAATCGTCGAAGTGTCGGATGGTGTCGGACAGGTCGGCGGCGGTCCGGGTGTGCATCTTCCCCCAGTGGGGTCGACCGTCCGCGGCGAGGAAGATCTCCTCGGCCGATCGGAAGAGCTCGGTGTGGTCCATCAGGTGGAACTGGTGGACCGCGATGTAGCAGACGTCCCGCTGGTGGGCGGTCGACATCCACACGTCGTCCGCGGCGGCGAACCGCACCTCGACGGGGAACGGCGTGACGATGCCGGAGCGGTCGATCATGTCCCGGAGGTCCCTCACCACGGCCGCGGCCGCGGCCACCGGCACCGCGTACTCCATCTCGCGGAAGCGGACCCGTCGTGAGGAGGCGAAGACCCGGTAGCTGCGATCGGTGTGCGCGCGGGCCGACATCGCCCGGGCCGCGAGGCGGTTGATCCGGGGTGTCAGCGAGGGCCGACGGGCGGCCGTCCGGCACAACGCACCGAACGCCTCGTTGGCCAGGAACTCCTCGCCCACGAGCTCGCGGAACCTGCCCAGGGGCTGCAGCTCGGTGTCGCCCGGAAGCCGGGTGTGGCGTTTGACGGTCACGGCGTCGGTGTGGGGGAACCAGAAGAACTCCGCGTGGTCGGCCGAGCCCGCGAAGCCCTCGAGATCGGCGAGCGCGGCGGTCAGGGTCCACGGGTGTTCCTCGGCGCTCAGCGCGAACGCCGGCACGCAGTGGATCGTCATCTTGGTGATGATCCCGATCGCACCGATCCCGAGTCGCGCCGCCTCGAACACCTCAGGATTCGTCTCGCGGGAACAGTTCAGGACGGAACCGTCGGCGGCGACGAGCTGCAGACCGACGACGGTGGCCGGCAGGCCGACAGCGTGCCGACCCGTGCCGTGGGTCCCCGTCGACACCGCGCCGGCGAGCGACTGTTCCGCGAAATCCCCGAGATTCGGTTGCGCGAGTCCCAGGTCCCACAGAAGAGGGCCGAGCCGGTGCAGTCGCGTGCCCGCCCAGACGGTCACGTCAGCCCCGTCGACGTGCCCGTCGGGGGCGCGGGTCGGGACGATCGACTCGATCCCCGTCAGGTCGTCGAGTGAGATCAGGACCCCGTCCGTCGCCGCGGCCGGGGTGAAGGAATGTCCGGCGCCCACGCACTTGACCCGGGTGCCCCGGTCGGCGGCGGTGCGCACGATGTCCGTGACCTCCGCGACGGTCGTGGGGTCGCACCGGCCGGACGGCGAGGCGATGACGTTTCCGGCCCAGTTCTGCCACGGTGTGGTCGAGGTCGTCATGGCTGCCGAGATTACCCCCCGCTTCACCGTCGAAGGGGGGCAACCTGGACGACAGACCTGACCGCGGGGCGGTGCCCTGTGCGATCCGGGGACGAAGTGTGCCCGCCGCAGGGTCGTCGTCGTACCATGGACGGGTGACCAGACGCCTCCCATCCGATCAGCGCAGAGCGCAGCTCCTCCGGGCCGCCCTGGAGATCGCCGAACATGACGGGTTGGGCGCGGTGACCGTCCGCGGCGTCGCGGAGCGGGCCGGCGTCTCCCTCGGTGTCGTCCACTACTGCTACACGGATAAGGAAGAGCTCCTCCGTGAGGTGATCGGTGCGGTCAACTCGGAGGTGCACCAGGCGGCACGGGCGTTCATCAACGTCGACTTCGACTCCGGCGCCATGGGCAGGGAGGGGCTGCGACGGAGGTTGTACGAGGCCATCGACCTGATCTGGGCCGTCATCTCCGCTTCTCCCGACCGGCAGCTCCTCACCTACGAGATCGTCTCCTACTCGCTGCGTACGTACGGGACACCCGAGATCGGCCTGGCCCGCCACCAGCAGGAGTCCAACGAGGAGATCATCCGCTCGGTGCTCGGGCGGACCGCCCAGTCCGCGGGTATGCGCTGGGGTATGGGCCTCGACGACATGGTCCGTGTCGTGGAGGCCACGGTCGCGGGCATCGGTCTGCGCTGGCAGATCTGCCGGGACGACGACGAGGCGATCGCCCTTCTCCACCGGGCGGTCGACCTCGTGGTGGCGGACGCGCATCCGCTCGACGGTGAGTAGGCCGGTGTCCGGACCCGGCACCGACGCCGTGGACGCCGTGGACACGGCCACCGCCGGACTGGACGCGCCGCTCGCCGCGCTGCACCTGCCCACCCTGCGGGCGAACCTGGCCGACCTGCGGCGACGAGCAGGCGGGACGCGGATCCGGATCGCCAGCAAGTCCGTCAGGTCGCGCGGGGTGCTCGAGGAGGTCCTCGGTCCGGGGCTCCGGGGTGACGACTCGGTACGCGGCATCATGGCCTATTCGCTCACCGAGGCCCTGTGGCTCGTGGACGCGGGGTGCGACGACGTCCTGCTCGGGTACCCCACGGTCGACCGCGCGGCGCTCGCGCGACTGGGGGCGGATCCGGCCGCGCTCGACGCGGTGACCCTGATGGTCGACGACGAACGCCAGCTGGAGATCGCCCGCGAGTCGGGTGCCGGTGGGGCGAGGGTGTGCGTCGACGTGGACGCCTCGCTCCGGTTCGGACCCCTCCACCTGGGCGTCAGGCGGTCCCCGCTCCGGGGCCCCGCCGACGTCGAGCCGCTGGTCCGTCGAGCCGTGGCCTCGGGCTTCCGGGTGGTCGGTGTGATGTTCTACGAGGCGCAGGTCGCCGGCGTCCCCGACGACGTCAGGGGTATCGGCGTGGTCAAGGCGCTGTCGATGCGCCGTCTGCTCGGGATCCGGGGGGCCGTCGCCGGAGTGGTCGCCGACGTCACCGGGGAGCGACCCGAGATCGTCAACTCGGGTGGCTCCGGTTCGATCGCCGAGAGCGCCGCGGATCCCGCCGTCACCGAGGTGACCGCCGGGTCGGGTCTCTTCGTCCCCGGGTTGTTCGACCGCTACCGCTCGTTCACACCGCGACCCTCGCTGTTCTTCGCCCTGCCGGCGGTCCGGACCCCGGCCCCCGGCCTCACGACCTTCCTCTACGGGGGGTACGTGGCCTCCGGGGTGCCGGGGCCGGATCGGCTGCCCGTCCCCGCCCGCCCCACGGGGTTGCGGTACCTGGGCAGGGAGGGCGCCGGAGAGGTGCAGACCCCCGTGCGAGGGGAGGTGGCGATAGGCGACCGCGCCTGGTGGCGCCACGCGAAGGCGGGAGAGGTCTGCGAGCGGTTCGACACGCTCCACGTGGTGGACGAGACTGCACAGGGACCAGCGGTGGTGGATCGCTGGCCCACCTACCGTGGGGAAGGGATGTGCTTCGGATGACGGACACCGTGCCGATGACCGACGAGATGCGGGAACTCCTGCACTCCGAGGCCGTCTCGATCACAGCTGACCTGGTGTCCATCGACTCGACCAACACCGGCGACCCCGCCACGATCGGCGACGGTGAGACCCGCGTGTGCCGACGTATCGCGGAGTACCTGGACGAGGTGGGGATCCCGAGCGAGTTGGTGGAGTCCGTGCCCGGTCGCGGAAGTCTGTTCGCCCGTGTCGACGGGTCGGACCCGGCCGCCGGCGGACTGGTCGTGCACGGGCACGTCGACGTGGTCCCCGCGGTCGCAGAGGACTGGTCGGTCCCGCCGTTCGCGGGTGAGATCCACGACGGCTGGCTCTACGGCCGTGGAACCGTGGACATGAAGAACATGATCGGCATGATGCTCGCCGTCGTGCGCCACTACCGCCGTGAGGGCATCGTCCCGCGCAGACCCCTGTTGCTCGCCTTCTTCGCCGACGAGGAAGCCGCCGGGACGATGGGGGCGCGGTGGGTGGTGCGGGAACGTCCCGACATCTTCGACGGCATGACCCACGCACTCAGCGAGGTCGGGGGGTGGTCCGTACCGGTGGCGGGTCGGCGGCTCTACCCGATCGCGGTCGCGGAGAAGGGCGTCGCCTGGGCGCGGGTGAGCGCGAAGGGGGCCGCGGCCCACGCGTCCCGCCCGACCTCGGACAACGCGGTCGCGGCGATCGCGGG
>NZ_JAALEE010000200.1:0-3297 GCF_014145265.1 Dietzia sp. CW19
TCGCGGACGGTGGCGCCGACGAGCCACCGTCCGGGGGTCGCCCCCGGCGCCTCGATGACGATCCGGGCCGCCTCGACGCCGCGCCGACCCGAGCGGGTCTTGTCGACGTCGGCCAGACGCGGGCCGGAGCCGTAGCGACGGTTGCGGAACACGAGGCTGGCCACCCCGGTGGCGGCGACCAGCAGGACGGTGATCTCGCCGAGGGTGTCCCACGCGCGGATGTCGACCAGGGTGACGTTGACGGCGTTGGCGCCGTTGCCGATCTGGTAGGCGATGTCGGGGAAGACGAGCGAGACGGCCGGGTGCTGGCGGGCGTTGATCGCGTACGCACCGGCCACCACCACGAGCAGCCCTACGCCGATCCCGAGCCAGGCCCGCAGACGGCGGAAACCGTTCGAGAGCGGTACCTCGGCCGGCATCGTCCTCAGGACCAGCACGAACGCGACCATCAGGAGCGTCTCGACCAGGACCTGCGTGAGCGCGAGGTCCGGGGCTCCGTGGATGGCGAAGATGACGGCGACGCCGTAGCCGGTGACGGACATGCAGATCACGGCGGCGAGGCGGTTGCGCAGCACCGTGGCGGCCACCGCGGCGAGCGCCATGGGGATCATGACGATCAGCACCACCGGGTTCGCCGACAGCTCCATCCGCAGGCCCTCGCGCGTACCGGCCAGGAGCGAACCGAACGGGAAGATCACGAACGTGACCAGGATGATGCCGAGGGTGAGCGGTAGCGACCCACGCTGGATACTCGCCGTCAGGCGCAGGGACAGCAGGTCGAAGAACCGGAGGACGGCGTCGTAGATGCGGTCGGCGTTACCCAGGGCGGGCGACTCGAACTGCATCCTCTCGACGGTCCGCTGCGCCACGTAGAGCAGGGCGCCCAGCAGATAGACCACCAGGGTGAGCGCGAGCGGGATGCCTATCCCGTGCCACAGTCCCAGGTGGTAGCCCTCGGGGCCGCGCCAGGGGCTGCCGGGCGGGAATGCCACGTCGACGTACCGGGCGATCATGTTCTCGACGGGCGCGTTCCACAGCCCCAGCACCAGGCCGGACCCGGCCAGTACGGCCGGAACGGAGAGGAAGAGCGGTCCCGCGGGGCGGGAGGAGGCGACGGCGGGGCTGATGCCGTCGGGGAAGGAACTCTTGGAGCGGAACGCGCCCATCACCAGGCGCGCGGTGTAGGAGAAGGTGAGTATCGACCCCGCCACGAGCCCAGCGGTCACGACCAGCGACGGCATCCCGTGCAGGCGCTCCTCGGACAGGACGGTGGCGAACGCCGCCTCCTTCCCGACGAACCCCAGGAAGGGCGGGAGCCCGGCCATCGAGGCGGCGGCGAGGGTGAAGACCACCGCGAGGGCGGGCCGCTTACGGCCCAGTCCCGACAGGTCCCTGATCTCCCTCGTCCCGGTGGTCTTGTCGATCACGCCGACGGACATGAACAGGGCGGACTTGAACAGCGAGTGCGCGAGCAGCATCGTGAGCCCGGCGAGCATCGTGTCACGTGAGCCGATGCCCACGAGAACGAGGAGGAAGCCCAGCTGGCTCACGGTGCCGAACGCCAGCACGAGTTTGAGGTCGGTCTCCCGCAACGCGCGCCACCCGGCCATGAGGAGGGAGCTCAGACCGAGGGCGATGAGAGGCAGTTGCCAGGTGGACGAGCCCGACAGGCCCGGGGTCAGGAGCGCGACGAGGAAGACCCCGGCCTTGACCATGGCCGCGGAGTGTAGGTAGGCACTCACCGGGGTCGGGGCGGTCATGGCCCCCGGGAGCCAGAAGTGCAATGGGGCGATGGCCGACTTGCTGGCCGCGCCGACTATCACCAGGATCAGCGCCCAGTGGATGAGCGTCCCCGACGGTGGTGCCGCCACGATATCGCTGATCAGGTAGGAGCCGGCGGCCTGGCCGAGGATGATCATCCCGACGAGCATCGCGAGACCGCCGAGGGTGGTCACGAGCAGCGCCTGGGTGGCCGCGCGGCGCGCGGAGGCCCGCTCGGCGTAGTGGCCGACGAGCAGGAAACTCAGGACGGACGTGATCTCCCAGAAGATGTAGAGGAGGATCATGTTGTCGGCCACGACCAGTCCGAACATGACGCCCGCGAAGGCGACCAGCTCGGCGGCGAACAGGTGGAGACGTGGTTCGTCGTCCTTGAAGTACCAGGTGCAGTAGACCAGGACGAGCGCACCCACGCCGAGGGCGATGAGGGCCAGGAGCGCCGACAACGCGTTCATGCGCAGATCCAGCGAGAGGTGGATGCCGGGCGCCCACTGGACGGACTCGGTGGGCACGCGGTCCAGGTTGGCGGCCACCCACACCGCGCCCGCCGCGGGCACCGTGGCCAGGGCGAGGAACGCGCGACGGCCGAACCGCAACACCAGCGGGATCGCGATCATGGCGGCCACGGCATGGGCCGCGAGAATCACGATCACCGGCGACTCCTCTCGCTACGTCGAACGGACGACGACGTGCGGACGCCCCCGCCGTGTGCAGCGGGGTGCCGGTGGTCGACCGGGGTTAGGGTTCCGTGACTACTTTACAGAAGCGATCCGTGTGGCCGTGCTCAGCGCAGGTGGAGCAGGGTCGCGGCGCTCAGCAGCGCGACGATCGAGGCCTCGCCGGGGGACTGCCCGAAACCCATGGCCCATGTCGTGCGGCGACCGCAGGTGGCCTGCAGGATCGTGCACCAGGACTCGGTTCGGCCGAACGCGTCACCCTCGTACTGGTGGAACCGCTCGATCTCCACGCGGGCGCCGATCCTGCCCAGCATCTCGGACATGGCGGTGAGGTCACCGCAGGACTCGGTGGTCAGGCGGTGGGCGGTGAACTCACCCGGGGTGGAGGGGTCCCGGGTCGACAGGATCGCCTCGTAGGCGGTGATCCCGCGGCCCAGCGGCCGACGTGTGAGGTCGGCCAGGTGGAAGTGGTCGGTCGACGGCGCGTAGGTGTCGATCAGCGTGCGCCAGTCCAGTTCGGCCGCCTCGTCGGCGAAGCCGCGCGGCAACCGGCGACCGAACCGCTCGGCGAACGGGCAGGAGGTCGTCCCGGTGGGGGAGGAGGTGGTGGTGTACATGGTGTTCTCGTCTCAGACGTCGGTGCGGGGACCGACGGAGATCGAGCAACCACGCAACGGGGGTGCCGGTCTTCAGGCCCCGTTACGTCCGGTTACTACGAGAATCTTCCGCATGACCGAGAACTGTAGACCGCGCAGGCGTGCGGCGGCAAGCGGACGTGACCGGGTTCTCTGCCCGCCACGGTGCGTCCGGCGCCCGGCCGGTCCGCGCGTCCGGCGCCCGG
>NZ_JAALEE010000201.1:0-4915 GCF_014145265.1 Dietzia sp. CW19
ATGAAGGGCTGCGGCATGAAGGGCTGGGGAGGGTACTGCTGGGGCATGACGTGCTGCGGCATGAGGTGCTGCGGCAGGTACGGCCGGTACGGGCCGGGAACGAAGGGGTCGTTGTCGAACGCGGGTGGCGCTCCCAGATGCCGGGGGGCGAAGTCCTGGTCAGGGCGGTACGGCGCGGCGGGTGAGTTGCCGTAGGGCAGACCGCCCTCGTGCGCCAGGGGTTCGGCGGGCCCGGCGGCCGGGCGGGTCGGGAACTGCTCCGTCGGGAACCGTTCCGTCGGGAACTGCTCAGGGGGGAACCTCTGGATGGGGGCGAACTGGTCCGTGGGCGCCGGAAGGCGGTCCCGACCGGCGTCCGAGGACTCGTCGGGCCGGTAGGGGAACTGCTCGTTCATGGCGTCTCATTTCACGGTGCGGGAGAGGCGACTCGACTGACGTCGGGGTCACCCTAGCCGCGGCCGCGCGCCGCTCACCCGGGGCGGAACGGAAATCCGGGAGAAGATCGGGGGACCCCTGCAGCGCGCCCGGCCGGGTCGTCAGGGTCTACCCCTACGAGCCACCGCTCTCCCGGCGTCTGTGGACGAGTAACCAGACGAGCAGCACCGCGAGGAGGCTCACCAGTGCCACACCGGCCCCCAGGGGGCGGACCGTGGCGGAGGTGGCACCGGTCCACGCGTCCGGGGTGGGTCCGTCGTCAGGCGAGGGAAGGGTGAGGTCCTGCGCTCGCGTCTGCTTCTCGGCGCCGCTCGCCAGAGCGACGGTCGCGTTCCACTCGCCGGCGGGGACCGGCAGGTCCGCCGACAGCGGGAATCGGACCTCGGCCGTCTCGCCGGGAGCGATCGTGACGGGCTCCGCTGCGATCGGTGGGGTCGCCAACCCGCCGGGCCCGCCGGTGAGGTCGAGGGTGCCGGCCACGTCGATCGCCCGTCGTCCCGTGTTGGACACGGTCGCGAGGAAGGCGGCCACCCCGAGCGCGGTCCAGACCGGCCGGAGATCGACGATCTCGAAACCCGACCCGGGGTCGTCGCCCGCGCCGGTGGAGAGGTAGACGCGGACCCCGACGCGGGAGATCCGGTCGAGGCCGGCCTCGTGCGAGCCCGAACCGCCCCCGGAGGACCCGACCGACCCGAGCGATCCGGCCTCCGACCCCACCGACCCCGCTGAGCCCACCGACCCAGTACCCGATCCGGTCGCGCTCCCGCCCGGGGACGCGGAGGTGTGGGACGCCCAGATCACCGCGTACTGCTCGGCATCCGGGGCCTCGGCGGGCACGGAGATCGTCGCGACCACCTCGGCCGACGCCCCGGGCTGCAGGTACAGAACCGGCCGGTCGACGCGGATCCACCGGGACAGGGCGCTCGATTGACCGGGCGCTGAGGGGAGGAAGCTCCCGTCCTGCAACGCGGCCGGCCCGGGATCTATTGCGTCAAATCCGGCGGCGTGTCGCGGGTGTGAACCGGATGGCGGGTCGCCCCATGGTGCAGCTGAGTCGGTGTGACGGGTGCGGCGCCTACGCCACCTGCATCGTGGTCAGGCAGGTCAGGTCGTCGTCGCCGGTGGAGACGGGCGAGGTCGTCGAGTCGCCCTCGTGCGCGATCGTCAGGGTGCCGGTGAGGTCGCGCGGGAGCCACAGGCCCACGAAGCCGTTGTCGTAGGTCGTGCGGGTCTCGTCGAGCACGGTCTGCCCGGTCGCCCCGTCCGTCACGGTCACCTGCACGGTCTCGCCGCCGAGCTCCCCGAGGCACGTGGTGAGGCTGTGGAAGAAGCAGTCGTGCGTGAAGGTCCGGTACGGGGCCACGGAGAGGTAGAACTCGTCGGCCGGCATCGGCAGCGCCGCCTCCTCGAGGTCGCCGGTGGGGTCGCTCAGGACCAGCTGGTCCGGTTCGACGGAAGCCCACAGGTCGTCGGGCCGCTCGGCCACGGGCATGGTGTCGAGCCGCTCGATCACCTGCCGGGCGTCCAACCCCTCGAGGCCGTGTCGCTCGACGAGGGTGGCCGCGGCCCGGTCGGAGGTGGAGTCCGGTTCCGGCCCGGCCGAGGTGCAGGCGGTCAGCCCCAACGATCCCGCGACCACGGCCGCGAGCAGGGCGCGACGGCGCGCGGACGGGCGGGGAACAGTCGTCAGGGCACTCGTCACGGTCACAGGCCGGCGAGCATCTCGCGCATCTGATCGATCTCCCGCTGCTGGGTGTCGATGATGGTCTGGGCCAGCTCGACCGCCTCCGGGTGCGTGCCGCCGGACACCTGGTCTTCGGCCATGTCGATCGCGCCCTCGTGGTGGACGATCATCTGCTCCAGGAACAACCGCGCGGCGTCGGTGCCCTCGGCGTCGGCCAGCTCCTGCATCTCCTCCGGCGAGAGCATCCCGTCCATCATGCGCATCTCGCCGGCGTCACCCATCTGGTCGCCCATGTGATCGCCCATGTGGTCGCCATGATCGCCGCGGCCCATGCCGGGCTCGCCCCACTCCTCGAGCCACTCGCCGAGCTGCTCGATCTCCGGGCCCTGCGCGGCCTTGATCTCCTCGGCCAGCTCGCGGACGTCGTCGGGGACACCCTCCTTGGCCAGGATGATGTCGCTCATCTCGATGGCCTGCTCGTGGTGCGGGATCATCATCCGCGCGAACCGCACGTCGGCGGCGGAGTGCTCGGACGCGTCGCCCTCCTCGGTGGTCGCGGGAGCGCCGTCCTCGGCGGTGGTGGTCGTGGCCGGCGTCGTGGCCGTCGTGTCGTCGCCGTCGTCGGCACAGGCGGAGAGCGTGAGGACGGCCACGGCTGCGGCGGCGAGGAAGATCCTGCTGGTCATCGTCGAGGTCCTTTCGAACGGAGCGGCCGGGCGCCCGGACTGCTGGGAACCATCCTGCCCGTCGGGTCCGGCGCTCCGGATGGAGGTCGTGTGAAGGTTTGGTCAAGGCCGTCGCGGGGGCGGCGGATCCGCAGGCGGGGCGCGATGATGGGACCCATGACCCCCAGCCCTGGCGACCACGGACAGGCCGGTGCACCCGGTCCCGTGCCGCGCCCGCCCACGGGGTTGCGGGCGATGGTCGTCGACGACGAGCAGTCCCTCGCCGACCTGGTCGCCTCGTACCTCCGTCGCGACGGATTCGAGGTCACCGTCACCGGCGACGGTGCCGAGGCGGTCACGCTCGCCCGGTCGGTGGACCCGGACGTGATCGTCCTGGACCTGGGGTTGCCGGGGCTGGACGGGGTCGAGGTGTGCCGGCGGATCAGGGCGCACTCCGACGCGTACGTCGTGATGCTCACCGCCCGGACCGACGAGGTCGACACACTGATCGGGCTGTCCGTCGGCGCGGACGACTACATGACCAAGCCGTTCAGCCCCCGCGAGCTCATGGCCAGGATCCAGGCGATGTTGCGCAGACCGCGGGGTCCCGTGACCGGGTACGACGACGACGTGGCCGCCGCCGGGTCCGCGGGCAGCAGCCCGGTGGACGCGCGTCTGCGGAGGATCGGGGATCTGACCATCGACGTGGCCGGTCGCGAGGTGAGCGTCGACGGGCGGGCCATCGCCCTGACCCGCACCGAGTTCGACGTGCTCGCCGCCCTGTCCCGCGACCCGGGTGTCGTGTTCACCCGATCCCAGTTGATCGAGAGGGTGTGGGGCCCGAACTGGGTGGGCGACGACCACCTGGTGGACGTCCACGTCGCGCACCTGCGCCGCAAGCTCGGTGACGAGGCCACGCGGGGTCGCTACGTCCGCACGGTCCGCGGCGTGGGCTACCGGATGGGACCCGGGCGGTGAGCGGCGGCGCCGTCGGTGAGGTGCGGCGCGGCCGGCTCGCAGGGGCGAGTTTCGGGACGCGTCTGTTGGTGGTCATGGCCGGGGTGGTGGTGGGCTGCGCGGGGAGCGCCTGGCTCGTCGCCTCGGTGCTGGCGCCCGAGATCTTCCACGACCACCTCGGGCAGGCCGGGATCGAGCACGACTCCGCGGAGGCCGCCCACGTCGAGGAGGCGTTCACGGATTCGATCGTCCTGGCGTGGGGGCTGGCGGTGGGCGTCGCGGTGCTCCTGGCGTTGCTGGCGAGCTGGTACCTCACCCGCAGGGTCCAGCGTTCGGTCGCGGTGGTGACCGCCTCGACCGCCGAGATCGCCGGCGGGCGCTACGACACGCGCGTCGCGAGCCCCGAGCTGGGGCGGGAGTTCGACGACCTCGCGACGAGCGTCAACGAACTCGCCCGGCGACTCGACGCCACCGACACCACGCGACGCCGGATGCTCGCCGACCTCGGTCACGAGATGCGCACCCCGCTGGCCACGATCGACTCCTACCTCGAGGCCGTCGACGACGGTGTGCGGGACTACGACGACGACACCAGGGAGGTGCTGTGGACGGCCACCCGCCGACTCGAACGCCTGGCGTCGGACATCGTGGCCGTCTCCGCCGTCGAGGAGCACCTGACCCGCCTCCATCCGGTCCCCACCACCATCGCCGGGTTGGTGGGGAGCGCCCTCGACGCCGCCCGGGAGCGGTTCGCGGACAAGGAGGTGGAGCTCACCGCCCGCGACCTCGTCGACGCCGAGGTCACCGTGGACGTCGACCGCATGGGCCAGGTACTGGGGAACCTGCTGGACAACGCACTTCGGCACACCCCTGCCGGTGGTTCCGTCACCGTCAGCACCAGCCTGCTCCCCGCGGACACCGGCACCAGGACGTCCGGCACCGACACGGTGGCTCTGAGGCGGGTGTCCGTCACTGTCACCGACACCGGCGAGGGCGTGGCCGCGCACCACCTGGATCACCTCTTCGACCGCTTCTACCGCGTGGACTCCGCCCGCGGCCGACACGGCGGGGGAAGCGGCATCGGGCTGGCGATCACCCGGGCACTCGTGGAGGCCCACGGCGGTCGCGTCAGCGCGGCCAGCGACGGCCCCGGGCACGGCGCACGCTTCAGCTT
>NZ_JAALEE010000017.1:0-12782 GCF_014145265.1 Dietzia sp. CW19
CCCTCGGATCGAGGCGTTCGGCACAGCCGGGGGACACGGCCACGCGGCGACGGGGTATTCGGTGGCCTCGATGCTGGCGGCGGTCCCCGGCGCGGTGCACGCCCTCGGCACCGGATTCCCGATCCCGGCGCCCCGGTCCCCCGCGAGCACCGCGCTGCACAGGATCGGGCTCCGCGTTCTCCTGCGCGCCGACGCCCGGACCCTGAGGCAACTGTTCGGCGCGTTCGGCCGGATCGACGCTCGTCGCCAGCGGTGGTTCCTCGACGGCGCGAGCCCCTCGTACCAGCTGGCGCTGGCGATGTGGGACATGTGGGTGATCATGCCCGCACGAGACAAGGTGGGGATGATCGCCGCCGTCGTCCGGCGGCGCCCCCGTCCCGCCGTCGGTGCTCGATCGGGCTAACCCGAGACTCGGCGCCGCGGCCCCGCATCACCCGGCGACGGGGAGAATCCGTCGAAGGTGAGGGCGAGTGCCCTGGGACTCCGGGTCAGGCGGAACATCGAGGCCAGCGCGATCACGGCCCACGCCACACCGATCAGTTCGAAGGTCTCCTCGACGTACATGATCGCCACATACAGGTCGGACATCCCCTGGTCGCGTTCCACGATCCCTGAGATTGACTCGATGACCAGCGCTCCGAGGAGGAACACCACCGCGGAGCCGATCAGCCCGACCGTCACCCGGGTTCGGAGGGCGAGGACCAGGCGGATGAGGAGCGCGGCGACCACCAGCGCGATGGCGGTCCCGGGGATGACCCAGCTGTAGTGGAGATCCCCCGGCACCGCCGGCGCCAGGCGGTCACCGAAATAGAAGAGTCGCTCGTGGAGCTGCGCCGCCTCGTCGGCCGAGGCGATGACGGCCACGGTGGAGAACAGCCACCACGACGCCCGGAACCGATCAGAGGTGAGGGCTGCCAGCGCGGCCAGCGCGGCGACGAGCAGCCACATCGTGGCCGCGAACCAGACCGCGATGTTCCCCTCGCCCCCGATGTCGAACGCGCTCCACAGCAGGTTCCACCCGTGATCCCGCTCGTAGCTCCCGGTGGATCGGACCACGACGTACAGGATCCCGGACAGCGGCGCCAGGAGAACCGAGGGCAGCAGCAGCCACCTGGCCGCCCGGGACAGGCGATAGCCGGCTACCCCCGGGTCTCGATCGTGGTCCGGTGGCGCTCCGGTCGGTATGTCATCCGCGGGTGGGGCCATGCGGCCAGGGTAAACACCCGGAGAACCGCCAGCGACCCCGGGAGGTCGCTGGCGGTCCTCCCGCAGGCGGCTAGACCGTGAAGCCGATCGCCCGGAGCTGTTCCCGGCCGTCGTCCGTGATCATCTGAGGACCCCACGGCGGCATCCACACCCAGTTGAGCTCGAGGTCGTTGGCCAGGTCGGAACCCACCACCGCGCTTCGGGCCTGGTCCTCGATCACGTCGGTCAGCGGGCAGGCCGCGGAGGTCAGCGTCATGTCCACGCGCGCGATGGTGGACCCTTCGGTCTCCCCCGGGCGGACCCAGATGTCGTAGACCAGCCCGAGGTCCACCACGTTGATCCCGAGCTCGGGATCGACCACGTCGCGCATGGCCTCCTCGAGGTCGGCGACCAACGCGAGGTCCTCCTCTGACTGCTCGGGGCGATTGGGGTCGGGGCGGAATTCGCCGTTGTAGACGGTGCCCGCCGCGGTCGCGTTCTCCTCCGCCGACGTCGCGTCGTCGACCGACGGGTCGTTGGCCGGGGTCATCTGCTCGGTCATGTCACTCACTCCTGATGCTGTTCGGTCTGTCGGCCGAGAGCGTCCCTGTATGCCATCCAGCCCAGCAGCGCGCACTTGACGCGCGCCGGGTATCGGGACACCCCGGACAGGGCGACGGCGTCGTCGAGGATCTCCTCGTCGCCCTCGTGCTTCCCGCGGGACGAGATCATCTCGTGGAAGGCGTCGTAGGCCTCGAGGGACTCCGACACCGTGCGGCCGACGATGAGGTCGGCCATCATCGAGGTGGACGCCTGGCTGATCGAGCACCCCTGCGCGTCGTAGGACACGTCCTCGATCGTCGACCGGTCGTCGGAGAGTTGCAACCTCAGCGTCAGCTCGTCGCCGCAGGTCGGGTTGACGTGATGCACCTCGGCCCCGAAGGGCTCCCGCAACCCGCTGTGGTGCGGGTGTCGGTAGTGGTCCAGGATGACTTCCTGGTACATCTGTTCGAGCTTCACGACCGCGCACCTCCCACTCCGAAGAACTGCTGGGCCCGGCGCAGCGACCGGGCGAGCACCTCGACCTCGTCGAGGGTGTTGTACAGCGCGAACGAGGCCCGGACCGTGGACTGCACGCCCAGTCGGCGGTGCAGCGGCCACGCACAATGATGTCCCACCCGTACCGCGACACCGTCGTCGTCCAGGACCTGGCTCACGTCGTGGGCGTGGACGCCGTCGACCACGAAGGAGACGGCACCGCCCCGCGCGACCATGTCACGGGGACCGACGATCCGGATGCCGGGGATCTGGCCGAGGGCCTCGAGGGTGGCCGCGGTGAGCGACTCCTCGTGACGGGCGACCGTCTCCATCCCCACGCTTTCGAGGTAGCGCACGGCGGCGGCGAGGCCCACGGCCTGCGACACCATCGGCACACCGGCCTCGAACCTCTGGGGCGGGTCGGCGTAGGTCGACTTCTCCATGGTCACGGTGGAGATCATCGATCCGCCCGTGAGCACCGGCGGCATGGCCCGGAGCAGCTCCCGACGTCCGTAGAGCACGCCGATGCCGGTGGGACCGAGCATCTTGTGTCCCGAGAACGCGGCGAAGTCCACCCCGAGTCCGTGGAAGTCCACGGCCATGTGCGGGACGGACTGGCACGCGTCCAACACGACGAGCGCGCCCACCGCCTTCGCGGCCTCGACGACGCGCGCCACGTCGGTCACCGCGCCGGTGACGTTGGACTGATGGGTCAGCGCGACGACCTTGACCGCGTCGGTCAGCCGGAGAGAATCGAGATCGATCCGTCCGTCGTCGGTCACGCCGTACCACTTCAGCGTGGCACCGGTGCGGCGGCACAACTCCTGCCAGGGCACCAGGTTGGCGTGGTGCTCGAGCTCGCTGATCACGACCTCGTCACCCGGGCCCACGGAGTACGGACCGAATCGGTCGTCCCCGAGCGCGAAGGCGACGAGGTTGAGCGCCTCGGTGGCGTTCTTGGTGAACACGAGCTCGTCCACATCGGCCCCGACGAACCCGGCGATCGCGGCGCGCGCGTCCTCGTAGGCGTCGGTGGCCTCCTCGGCCAGTTGGTGTGCGCCCCGGTGGACGGCCGCGTTGGAGCTCAGGAGGAAGTCCCGCTCCGCGTCGAGTACCGGGATCGGGCGCTGCGAGGTCGCCCCGGAATCCAGGTAGACCAGGGGCTTTCCGTCACGGACCGTCCGCTGCAGGATCGGGAAATCCGAGCGGACGGCCGTGATGTCGAGGGTCGAGGTCATGTTCTCCCAGCTGTCCGATCAGGCGTTCGCGGGCGTGAGGTACTTCTCGTACCCCTCGGCCTCGAGCTCGTCCGCCAACTCCGCCCCACCGGAGGCGGCGATCCGGCCGTCCACGAAGACGTGGACGCGGTCGGGCGTGATGTACCGAAGGATGCGGGTGTAGTGCGTGATGAGGAGGATTCCGCCGTTCTCCTCCGACCGGTAGCGGTTCACGCCGTCCGACACCACGCGCAGCGCGTCCACGTCGAGACCGGAGTCGGTCTCGTCGAGCACGGCGATCTTGGGCTTGAGCAGATCCAGCTGGAGGATCTCGTGGCGCTTCTTCTCGCCGCCGGAGAAGCCCTCGTTGACGCTGCGCTCGGAGAAGGCCGGATCGAAGTCGAGGTCGGACATGGCCTCCTTGACCTCCTTGACCCAGTGCCGCAACTTGGGTGCCTCGCCCCGGACCGCGGTGGCCGCGGTGCGCAGGAAGTTGGCGGTCGAGACCCCGGGGATCTCGGTCGGGTACTGCATGGCCAGGAACAGGCCGGCGCGGGCGCGCTCGTCGACCTCCATCGACAGGACGTCCTCGCCGTCGAGCGTGACGGTCCCGCCGGTGACCTCGTACTTGGGGTGGCCGGCGATGACGTAGGCGAGGGTCGACTTGCCGGAGCCGTTGGGGCCCATGATGGCGTGGGTCATCCCCGACTCGATGGTCAGGTCGACGCCCTTGAGGATGTCGACGGTCTCGGCCGAGTCGGCCGTTGCCGCGACGCGGGCGGTCAGGCCCTTGATCTCGAGAATGGTCATTGGTGTGCTCGCAATCTTTGTGAAGTCTTCGGGGGTGGTCTCTCGGGGTTCTGGGATCAGATCCCGGAGGACTGCAGTTCCAG
This sequence comes from Dietzia sp. CW19, assembly GCF_014145265.1. Lineage (NCBI taxonomy): Bacteria > Bacillati > Actinomycetota > Actinomycetes > Mycobacteriales > Dietziaceae > Dietzia > Dietzia sp. CW19. Next base: position 4,334 of record NZ_JAALEE010000017.1, read on the forward strand.
CTCGACGGCCTCGGCGATCCGCTCACGTACCTCCGGCACGCCGATGCGGTTGATCACCTCTCCGAAGAAGCCACGGACGACCAGTCGCCGGGCGACGTCCTCGGCGATACCCCTGGACATGAGGTAGAACAGGTGCTCCTCGTCGAATCGTCCCACCGCGCTGGCGTGGCCGGCGCCGGCGATCTCACCGGTCTCGATCTCGAGGTTCGGCACCGAATCCGCGCGGGCCCCGTCGGTGAGGACGAGGTTGCGGTTCATCTCGTAGGTGTCGGTCCCCTCGGCGGCGGCGCGGATGAGGACCTCGCCGATCCACACGGTGTGGGCGTCGGGCAGGTTCGACGACGCATCGCCCTGCAGAGCGCCCTTGTAGAGGACCCGCGAGGTGCAGTGGGGTACAGAGTGGTCGACGAGCAACCGGTGTTCGATGTGCTGGCCGTCGTCCGCGTAGTACAGACCGTTGATGTTCACCGTGCCCCCGGGGGCCGTGAACGTCGCCAGTGGTGCGATCCGGACGAGTTCGCCACCGAAGGTCACCGCGGTGTAGGTGAGGGTCGAGTCGCGACCGACCTGCAGGTGGTGATTGGCCATGTGCAGCGCGTCGTCATCCCAGTCCTGGATGAGCACCACTTCGAGGTGGGCCGAGTCGCCGACGATGAACTCGACGTTCTCGGCGACCGTCCCCCCGCCGCGCTGGTCCACCACGAAGGTGGCGTTGGCGAACGGCTCCAGGCGGATCTGGGCGTGGCCGTAGGCCAGTTCGCCCTCCCCCGGTCCGTCGACCGTCACGTACACGGGGTCGGCCAGGACGGTCTCCTTGGCCACGGTCAGCACGGTCGCGGTGTCGACGGAGCTGAAGGCCTGCGCCGCGACGCGGTCCCGGGGTGCCCCGGCCTCGCCGATCCGCTTGTCGTCGGTCCCGACGCTCTCGACGGTCAGTCCGTCACGCTCGGCGACGGAGACGAGCAGGTTCCCGGTGGCCGTGACGCGCGATCCGTCGTGGATGCCGCGCAGCCGCTTGAGCGGGGTGAAGCGCCAGATCTCGTCCTTGTGGCTCGGGACCTCGAACGCGCCGACGTCGAAGGAGGAGAACTGGTCGCCCTTGGTGGCGGTGACGGGGACGCCGTAGCGATCCGTCACCGGGGTGGGGCCGGTTCCGGTGGTGGGTGAAGTGGTGTCGGTCATGGCGGTCAGCCCACCGATCCTTCCATCTGGAGTTCGATCAGGCGGTTGAGCTCGAGGGCGTACTCCATGGGGAGCTCCTTGGCGATCGGCTCGACGAATCCGCGCACGATCATGGCCATCGCCTCGTCCTCGGCCAGTCCGCGGCTCATGAGGTAGAACAACTGGTCCTGGCTCACCTTGGAGACGGTGGCCTCGTGACCCAGGGTCACGTCGTTCTCGCGGATGTCGATGTAGGGGTACGTGTCGGACCGGCTGATGTTGTCCACCAGCAGCGCGTCGCACTCGACGTTCGACTTGGATCCCTTCGCACCGGCGTTGATCTGGATCAACCCGCGGTACGCGGAGCGACCGCCGCCTCGCGCCACCGACTTGGAGACGATGTTCGAGGAGGTGTTGGGCGCCAGGTGCAGCATCTTCGAGCCGGTGTCCTGGTGCTGACCCTCCCCCGCGAACGCCACGGAGAGGACCTCGCCCTTGGCGTGCTCGCCGGTGAGCCAGACCGCCGGGTACTTCATGGTCACCTTGGAGCCGATGTTGCCGTCGATCCACTCCATGGTGGCGCCCTCCTCGGCCCGGGCGCGCTTGGTGACGAGGTTGTAGACGTTGTTCGACCAGTTCTGGATGGTCGTGTAGCGGCAGCGGCCGCCCTTCTTGACGACGATCTCGACCACGGCCGAGTGCAGCGAGTCCGACTTGTAGATCGGCGCGGTGCACCCCTCGACGTAGTGCACGTAGGCACCCTCGTCGACGATGATGAGCGTGCGCTCGAACTGGCCCATGTTCTCGGTGTTGATGCGGAAGTAGGCCTGCAGCGGGATGTCCACCTGGACACCCGGCGGGACGTAGATGAACGAGCCGCCCGACCACACGGCGGTGTTGAGGGCGGAGAACTTGTTGTCACCGGCCGGGATCACGGAACCGAAGTACTCCTCGAAGTACTCCGGGTGCTCCTTGAGTGCGGTGTCGGTGTCCATGAAGATGACACCCTGGCTCTCGAGGTCCTCGCGGATCTGGTGGTAGACCACCTCGGACTCGTACTGGGCCGCGACGCCGGCGACCAGACGCTGCTTCTCCGCCTCCGGGATGCCGAGCTTGTCGTACGTGTTCTTGATCTCCTCCGGCAGGTCCTCCCACGAGGTGGCCTGCTTCTCGGTGGACCGCACGAAGTACTTGATGTTGTCGAAGTCGATCCCCGACAGGTCCGAACCCCATCCGGGCATGGGCTTCTTGTAGAACGTCGCCAGCGCCTTGAGTCGCTTGGCGAGCATCCACTCGGACTCGCTCTTCTTGGTGGAGATGTCACGCACCACGGCCTCCGAGAGGCCGCGCTGGGCTGTGGCACCGGCGGAGTCGGAATCGTGCCAACCGTAGTTGTACTGACCGATCGAGGCGATCCGCTCCTCATCGGTGGTCGGCTCGTGCACGGTGACGTCGGCCGTCACCTGATCTGGGGTGATGGTCATCGCACAGTCCTTTCGGGGGTCGGAACCGACGCGTCTGCGCCGGCCGCTGCGGGGATGGTCGCCGCCAGGTCACCGGCGGTCACCATCCCCGTGGGGATGTTCGTGGTGCAGGCGCAGTCTCCGCCGGCGATGGTGGCGAGGCGCTGGACGTGGGTGCCCACGATCTCGGCCACCACCTCCTGCTCGGCCTCGCAGAGTTCCGGGAACTGGGACGCGACGTTCCACACCGGACAGTGGTGCTGGCAGATCTGGAGGCCCGATCCGGCGTCCTCGATCGACGCGGCATATCCCGAATCCGAGAGGGCGACGGCGATGTCCGTCGCCGCACGCTCGACGTCCTGCGGTCCCTCGGCGGGCCGGACGTGTCCGATGACCGAGCGGACGCGCTGGCGGGCGAAGTCCGCGACGGCGGCGGTGCCGCCGACGCGTCGCAGGGCGGACAGGGCCTCCACCGCGAGGTGGTCGTACCCGTGCTGCGCGGACCTGCGGCCCGTCGCGGTGACCTGGAACGCCTTGGCCGGCCGACCGCGGGTGCCGGCCGGGCGGGTCCGGGTGGCCTCGACCTCGCCGGACTCGACCAACTGGTCCAGGTGTCGGCGGACACCGGCAGCGGTCAGCCCGAGCTCTCGTCCGATCTCTACGGCGGTCAGCGCTCCTCGTTCCAGCAGGAGTTCACGGACGGCCGAGCGGGTGTCGGGCCGCGTGCTGCTCTCGTACGCGTGCTGCACGCTCATCTGCCACTCCCTTCCGGCTATGCTCGGTGCGCCCCGTGCGGGACGCACCACCTCATATTACGCAACACTTCCGTGACGGAAATATTCCCACCCCCCGGTGAGTCCGGCGGTGCCGTCGGAATGTGACCTGCGACACCCACTGTGGAGAGAGGCTGAGGTCAGTGGCACCCAGGTTCCCGGTACGCGGCGCGGGGTCGGTGACCGCCCGGCTCCACACCGAGGAACGGTTCACCGGGGCCCCACCGTCGGCTGAACTGGCCCGACTCCGCCGGATCCGCAGGATCGGCACCACCGCGGCCGTCGCGATGGCGGTGGGTGCCCTGGGCGCCGGCGCCCTGCCGGTCCTGCAGAACCCCGTCGCGGGCGAGCGGTTGTTCGGCTTGTGGCTCAGGGTGCAGCAGTCCTCCATGACCGTGGTCATGACCGGGATGGTGGTGGTGACGCTCTGCTGGCTGTTGCTCGCCCCGTACGTCCTCGGCCGGGATCGCCGGGGACGGCTGAGCGGCCGCATCGACAGGGCCACACTCGACCGCATCATCGCGTCGTGGGCGATTCCGCTCGCGCTGGCCCCGCCCATGTTCAGCAAGGACGTCTACAGCTATCTGGCCCAGGGCGCGATCGGCAACACCCTCGACGACCCGTACGCGCTGGGTCCCGTGTCGGCGCTGGGCACCTCCCACGCCTTGACTGTCAACGTCCCGGACATCTGGCGGGACACGCCGAACCAGTACGGCCCCCTGTTCCTCGGCGTGCAGAAGGTGATCCACACGCTCACGGGGGACGACGTGGTGGCCGGCACGATCCTGCACCGGGTGGTCGCCATCATCGGGATCCTCATGCTGGGCTGGGCTGTCCCGCGCTTGGCGGAGTACTGCGGGGTGTCGGACGTGGCGGCGCTCTGGCTGGCGGTGGCCAACCCGCTCGTGCTGTTCCACCTGGTGTCCGGGATCCATTCCGAGTCGCTCATGATGGGGCTGCTGGCCGTCGGGCTCGTGCTGGCCCTCCGCGCGGTGGACTCCCCGGAGTCCGGCCGTCGGACCACGGTTCTCTTCGTCGTGGGGACCGTCCTGGTCACCGGGTCGGCGCTGGTGAAACTGCCCACCGTCGTCGCCCTGGGTTTCGTCGGGATGGCGCTCGCCCGTCGTTGGGGTGGCGGGTATCTCGCCACCGTGCGGGCGGCGCTGGTGATGGTGGTCATCAGCGGTGCCACCACCGGACTGGCCATGCTCGCGACCTCCTCGGGCCTCGGGTGGATCACGAAGCTCGGAGCGGCCACGTCCCTACGCAGCTGGCTCTCACCGCCCACTGCTCTGGGGGTGATCGTCGGCGGGATCGGGCAGTACCTCGGACTGGGTGACCACACCGCCCAGATCCTGGTGATGGTGCAGACCGCGGCGCTCGTGATCGCCGGCGTGTTCACCGTGAGGATGCTGTTCGCGGTCTCCGCCGGGCGGATCGACCCGGTCGGCGGCCTCGGGGTGTCGATGGCGGCCATCGTCCTGTGCTTCCCCGTCGTCCAACCCTGGTACGTCCTGTGGGCGCTGATCCCGCTCGCGGCGTGGGCCTCGCGGATGGAGTTCCGGATCCCCGTCGTGGCGGTCAGCGCCGTGCTCGCCTGCTTCACCCTCCCGCCGGGTGCGGGCCTGCCGCCGTTCGTCACCGTCCAGGCGTGGGTGGCCACCGTCGTGGCCGTGACGGTCCTGCTGATCGCGATGTTCCGCTGGCCGGGGCTGTTGCGCTTCCGGTAGTCGACGCGGCCTAGAATGCTCCCGTGACCTCACGCACCGACTCCCCCGCGCTCCACGTCGAGGGACTCGTCAAGAGGTTCGGGGAGACCACGGCCGTGGCCGGTCTGGACCTCCGACTGGACCGCGGTGAGGTGATGGCGCTCCTCGGTCCCAACGGCGCCGGCAAGACCACCACGGTCGAGGTCTGCGAGGGATTCCTCCGGCCTGACGGTGGATCCCTCCGGGTGCTGGGGTTCGACCCGGTGTCCGACCGTCAGCGGGTCCGCAGCCGGATCGGCATGATGCTGCAGGGCGGCGGGGCGTACCCCGCGGCGCGTGTCGGGGAGATGGTCCGTCTGGTCGCCTCGTACTACGCGGACCCCCTCGACCCGGACTGGCTCCTCGCCGAACTCGGGCTCAGCGACCACGTCTCGACCCCCTACCGGCGTCTGTCCGGCGGCCAGCAGCAGCGACTCTCGCTCGCCATCGCGGTCATCGGCCGACCTGAGCTGGTGTTCCTCGACGAGCCCACCGCAGGTCTCGACGCGCAGTCCCGGCGGGCCGTGTGGGACCTGGTCGGGGCGTTGCGTCGCGACGGTGCCGCCGTCCTGTTGACGACGCACCTCATGGACGAGGCCGCCGCCCTGGCCGACGAGGTCGTGATCATCGACCACGGCCGCCGTGTGGCCGCCGGCTCGCCGGCGGAGCTCGCCCGGGCGGGGACGTCCGAAGGCGTGACCCTGGTCGTCGACGGTGAGGCCTCCCCGGGTCTCCTGAGTGAGGCGATCGGTCCGGACCACACGGTGACGACGGGGTCCGCGGCGGGGGTCCTGGAGGTCCACGGCCCGGTCTCCCCCGAACTCATGACCACCCTCTGTGCCGCGCTCGAGAAGGCCGACGTCCAGCTCACCTCCCTGGCCACCCGCGCCAGGAGCCTCGAAGAGGTATTCCTCGACCTGACCGGACGGGACCTGCGATGACCGACACCCAGACCGGCGCCAACCGCTTCGCGCCGGGCACGTTCGCCCGCCCGTCCGCACCCGCCCCCCTCCTCCGTATGGCCGCGTCGCAGACACGGATGGAGCTGACGCTGTTCCTGCGCAACGGTGAGCAGCTCCTGGTCGCCCTGGTGATCCCCGTGGCCGTGTTGTTCGCGCTCACCGCGATCGAGTTCGGTTCGATCCCACAACCGAGGATCGACTACGCGATCACGGCGGTGTTGACCCTCTCCGTCATGGGTACCGCGTTCACCGGACAGGCGATCGCCGTCGGCTTCGACCGTCGTTACGGCGCGCTGAAGAGACTCGGCGGGACCCCGCTCCCACCGGCCGTCATCATCGGCGGCAAGATCCTCGCCACGCTGATCCTGGTGGCCGGCCAGGCTGTCCTGCTCGGTGCGATCGCGGCCGGGCTCGGCTGGCGCCCCGGAGCGGCCGGGCTGGCGGTGGGCGCGGTGATGATCGCGTTCGGATCGGTCGCGTTCTCCTCGATGGGGCTCCTCCTCGGGGGGACTCTGCGGGCCGAGGTCGTGCTGGCACTGGCCAACCTCATCTGGTTCGTCCTCATCGGCGCGGCCGGGCTGGCGATCGGTGTGGCGGCCCTGCCCGGGTGGCTGCACGACCTCCTCGTCGTCGTCCCGTCGTACGCGCTGACCAGCGCACTGGTCACGGCGATCGACGGAGGGTTCCCCGCCGTGGCGGCCCTGGTCCTGGTCGGGTGGACCGCGGTCTGCGCCGGACTGGCCGTGCGGCACTTCTCCTTCACCTGATCGCGGAGCCGTCTGCGCGCCCGCCTAGAATCGGGGGCGTGACCTCGACTTCGCACGCCCCGAACCCCGGCAGCCATGCCACGAGCGAACCCCCCGGACCGACGGGACCGTTGTCCCGTCTGCCGATGCCGTCGATCCGGCTGCAGAAGGGCCTCGCGCTGGCCAACGTCTTCGCCCAGATCGGCATCATGACCACCGGGGTCACCGTTCGGGTGACCGCCTCGGGGCTGGGCTGCGAGACGTGGCCGCGGTGCAACCAGGACAGTTTCGTGCCCGTCGCCGGCGCCGGACCCGCGATGCACCAGGCCATCGAGTTCGGCAACCGGCTCCTGACCTTCGTGCTGATCGCGATCGCGGCGGCCCTGCTTCTCGCGATCCATCGTGCCGGCCGTCGCCGCGGGCTCAAGGTGCTCGCCTGGGCGATGCCCGCGGGGATCCTGGCGCAGGCGGTGATCGGGGGCATCACGGTCCTGGCCGGCCTGGTGTGGTGGACCGTCGCGCTCCATCTGCTCCCGTCCATGATCCTGGCCTGGCTCGCGGCCGTCCTGTTCGTCCGGGTCGGGGAGGCCGACGACGCCCCCGCCCGCCGTGTCCTGCCCCCGCCGTTGTCCTGGCTCATCGTCCTGTCCGCGGTGCTCCTGGCCGGTGTGCTGGTGACCGGCACCATGGTCACCGGGGCCGGGCCCCACGCCGGTGACGCCCGCATCGAGGCCGCCGACCGCCTCCAGATGCCGATCCAGTGGCTGGTCCACTTCCATGCCGAACTGATGGTCGGGTACGTCTGCCTGCTCATCGGGCTGGCGTTCGGTCTTCTCGCGTTGCGCGCTCAGGGACCGGCCATCCGGCGCTGCCTGATCCTCATCGCGATGATCGCGGCACAGGCCGTCGTGGGGATCACCCAGTACCAGCTGGGGGTGCCCGAGGTGCTGGTGGTCCTGCACGTGACGCTGGCGGGGGCCATCACCGCCGTGACCGGCGCACTCTGGGCCTCGGCGGTCATCAGGGACCGGGCGGACGGGAGTCCGCGGCCCGCGTAGTCCGGCCGGCGGCAGGGCCCGCCTGACGCGAATGCGGAACGGCCCCGCCGTGGCGGGGCCGTTCTCGTCCTACCGGGGTCTCAGAGCAGGGATCCGGAGCCGGCCATGCGCTTCCAGTGGCCCGCGGGCACATCGGCATGGGAGACCAGTTCACGGGTCCAGTCCGAACCGGTGAGCCCGGGAACCGAATCGCGCACGGCCTCGGCCTCGGCGAGGGTGTCGACCATGTAGTCGTCCATGACCCCGTCGGCGCCCACGAACGTCAGACGGATCCCCGTCCGACCGGTGGGCTGCAGGACGAGATCGGCTGCGCCGCCATGGCGGGCGAGGAACTTCTTGACGAACTTCACGGCGCCCGGGGGCGGTGTCGGGCCCGCCGGAACGCGCTCGACCTTGATGGGATCGATCTTCTCCGACGGCGCCTTCTCTGCCGCCTGCTTCTCGACCGACTTGTCCTCGGCGGCCGGCTCGTCCGCCGGAGGAGTCGCGGCGGGCTGGGACGCGGCAGGGGCGTCGGCGGGCCGGGAGGCGGCGGAGG
>NZ_JAALEE010000202.1:0-3330 GCF_014145265.1 Dietzia sp. CW19
CCGCGCCGCACCCCGGTGGACCGGCATGCAGAGCTCCTGCGGCGCACGTCGTCCTGACGTGTCGGGCCGGGGCACCTTCCCCAGAGTTGCGGCCCCGGGGCGACCGCCCGCCCTAGAGTTGCAGCCGCGCCAGCCGTCGTGCGCGTCGCCGCGCCCGCTGGAGTTCCGCGAGAAGTGCCTTGCCGGTCCACTGGCGGCGATCGGGTCCGGCCCGTTCGGCCTCGTGCACCAGCTCGACCATGTGCGCACACGCCGGCGTCTCGACACCGAGGTAGCGACCCATCCGCACCACCTCCCCCTGGAGGATGTCGATCTCGGTCGGTCGGCCCCGGACCAGGTCGTCGTTCATCGACGACGTCCCGTCGGCGTCGACCCGCATGACCGCCCTGGCGAGCCTGCGGAACACCGGGGTGGGCAGCCGCATGACGGCCGGCAGCATGCCGGCGGGTACCGCGATGGGTACCCGGGACACCACTCCGGCGGCGGTGAAGACCCGGTTGGCCTCGGCCTGACAGAGCGCGACGCATCTGCGCAGGTCCCGGTCGAGGAGTTCGGTCCTCAGCGGGAGGCCGGACAACGCCTGGACCGCATTGTTCATGTTCAGCAGGACCTTGCCGTGCAGTACCGCCTGGATGTCGTCGGTCGCGCGCACCCGGAGATCGGCCTCCTCCATCACGCGCAGGAGCGGGGCGGCGAGGGGATGCTCGGCGATCCGGATCTCCCCGGTGCTGGTCCGACGGTAGGTCGCGGGGCCGGTCCGCGCGACGTTGAAGGGGATGATCCCGGCGATCACCGGTGTGGCGTCCACGCCCTCGCGGATCAGATCGGCCGAGTGCAGTCCGTTCTGCAGGCCCACCACCAGGGATCCCGGACGCAGGTACGGGACGAACTCGGCGGTGGCGGAGGCGGTGGAGCCGGCCTTGGTGCACACGAGCACCACGTCCGAGCGTCGGACGGCCACCGGCGTCTCGGCCAGGGTGAGCGCCTCGGCGGGCACGTGGAGGCGGTCCTCCACGCCCTCACCGGACTCCACGGTGAGTCCGACCGCGCGGATCGGGTCGAGGACATGAGGGCGCCCGACCAGCGTCACGTCGGCGTGGCGGGCGAGCCTGCCGCCCAGATAACACCCGACCACGCCCGCACCGATGACGGTGATGCGCAGCGGGGTGTCGGTGCCGACCATGGTGCTGGACGTTACGACATGCGCAGCGGTCCGGCGGTGGGATCGCGCGCGTGCCCACCGGGTCGAGGGGATCTCAGTGGCGCCGGGGTCGCAGAACCACCTCGGTCGGGTGGGCGTCGGGCCCCGAGTCGAGGGCGTGGCGCACCGCGGTGGCCACGGAGTCCGGGCTGAGGTGGGCCGACGGGTCATACTTCCCGCCCTCGGCGGCGACGATCGCCCGCTGCATGTCGGTGTCCACGCGTCCCGGATGGATCGAGGTGACGCGCAGGGCCGGTTCCTCGCCGCGGAGGGTGTCGGTGACGGCGCGCAGCGCGAACTTGGAGGCACTGTAGGAGCCCCAGCCCGGCTTGGCGGTGGTCCCGGCACCGGAGTTGATGACGACGACGTGGCCGCGGGCCGCGCGGAGCGCCGGGAGCAACACCCGGGTGAGCTCGACCACCGCGAGGACGTTGATCTCGAACGCGCGACGCCACTCGGCGGCGTCCGACTCGTCGATCCGCCCGAGGTCGGCCACCCCGGCGCAGTGGACCACCCCGTCGAGGGAGGTGATCCCGTCGGCGACCGATGACACCCCGTCGACCGTCGTCAGATCCGCGGTCACCACCCGGGCGGATCTGCAGGAGCGGGCCACCGACGCCAGTGCGTCGGCGTCGCGGCCCACCAGGATCAGGTCGTGATCCGACTCGAGCGCCCTGGCCGTGGCCGCGCCGATCCCGCGCGAGGCGCCGGTGATCATGACTGTGCCCATGTCCGGTGAGGGTAGACGCCGCGGAGGCTCAGCGGGCGGTCGCGGTCCCGTCGAAGGCGTCCAGGAGTGCGTTGAGGGCGGGGACCGCCGCCGACAGCGTCTCCCGGTGCTCCGGGGACAGGCGGGACAGGTGATCGGCGAAGTCCTGGTCGCGCGCCTCGAGCACCTGGTCGATCCGTGCCCGCCCGAGGTCGGTGAGCTCCACGCAGACGCCGCGGCCGTCCGAGTGGTCCCGCACGCGCTCCACGTAGCCCATGCTCTCCACCACGGTCACGGAATTGCTGGTCGTCGGGACCCGGACGTTCTCCAACCGGGCCAGGTCGCTCATCCGCAGCCGCCCGTGGCAGGCGAGCGTGTAGAGGATCGAGGTCTGTGCGCGGCTGAGGGCGTACTGGGTGTTCTGCCGCCGGACCAGAAGGTCCAGCCTGAGGAGGATGGGCCGGAACTCCGTCGCCAGTCCGCTCGTCACAGTGTCCACGCCGTGCCCCCTGACCCGTTCGTCCCCTCGGTCGCATGGGAGATGTAAGCACGTTCCGGGGCGGTTATGGGGCGTCATCCCGGGCCGTGAGGGATACTCTCGGCATGGATTTGTATCACCAGATCACCGGTTCCGGTCCCACGATCATCCTCATGCACGGTGTCTGCCACCGTGCGCACGCGTGGGACTCGGTCGTCCCGCTCCTGGCGGACCGGTTCCGGCTGGTGGTGGTGGACCTGCCCGGACACGGGGAGTCGGCGGATCTCCCCGACGCGGGTGACGTGCTCGAGTACATGATGGACCAATTGACCGAGCTCATCGCGGAGGTCGTGCCGGACGGGGAGCGCCCCCACGTCGTCGGGAACTCGCTCGGCGGCTTCCTCGCACTGGAGCTGGGGGCCCGTGGCCTGGCGAGCAGTGTCACCGCGCTCTCGCCCGCCGGGTTCTTCCGGTCCGACGCCGAGTGGCGCTACACGATGACCGTGTTCCACAGTCTGCGCCGGGCGGCCGGGAAGCTGGGCCGTCACATCCCCGTGGTGACCGAGAGGGCGGCGGGCCGTGCGGTGATGATGGCCGCGTTCTGCGCTCGGCCGTGGCGGTACCCCGCCGAGGCGGCGGCGATCGACGGCGAGGCGATCATCAGCAACACCGTGCTGGACCGGGCGGACCGCAGGACGTTCCTGTTCTCCGCGCCGGTGGACGAGGAGCTGCCGATCACCATCCGGTGGGGCCGGTTCGACCTGGTGCTGCCGGTCCGGCAGGTCTCGCTCGCGTCGAGGTTGTTCCCGCAGGCCCGGATCGAGATCTCGGCAGGCGGGCACGTTCCGATGTCGGACGATCCGGAGGGCGTCGCCGCCTCGATCGCCGCGACCGTCGAGCGCGGGTTGGCGTGTGCGGGGGCGACGAGCCGGGTCTGACGGC
>NZ_JAALEE010000203.1:0-3748 GCF_014145265.1 Dietzia sp. CW19
GCCCCGCAGCGGCCGCTGGGGGAGCTGCGTTCGGACGTCGAGATCGTCGACGCGGCCAAGATCCCGTACGGGCGCTCGATGGCCCAGGACGCCATCAACCGGGTCCTCGTGGACCGCGCGAGGGAGGGCAAGTTCGTCGTCCGACTCAAGGGCGGCGACCCGTTCCTCTACGGGCGGGGATACGAGGAGGCCCACGCCTGCGCCGAGGCCGGGATCCCCTGCACCGTCGTCCCCGGGGTGTCCAGCGCGCTCAGCGTTCCCGCGCTCGCGGGGATCCCCGTGAGCAACCGCGGCATGACCCACGAGGTCACCATCGTCTCGGGTCACCTCCCGCCGGGGCACCCGGGCTCCCTCGTCGACTGGGAGGCCCTGGCCCGGATGCGGGGGACGCTGGTCGTGCTGATGGGCGTCAAGAACTCCCCGGCCATCGCCGACTCGCTCATGGCCGGTGGCCGATCGCCGGACACCCCCGCCGCGATCATCGTGGACGGCAGCCTCGACGGTCAGGTCACCCACCGGTGCACGGTCGGCACCATGGCCACCACGCTCACCGACCGCGGGGTCCGGCCGCCGGCGATAGTGGTTGTCGGCGAGGTCGCCGGACTCCCGCAGGTGCTGACCCGGGCCTGAATCCCGCCCTCGCGGTCCCGGGTCCTCTACTCAGGGGCCCAGGTCCTGTCCTCGGGGGCCCGGATCCTGACCTCAGGGGCCGTCGTCCCCCTCAGGGGCCGGTCACCATCGTCAGGGTGGAGGGCGAGCTGTGTTCGAGGGTGTGCCCCGCCCGGCGGGCCACCCGCAGGAGCGCCTGTACGTCCGCCATCTCCGCCCGTGAGGTCGCCAGCGTCCTGGCGAGCAGCCCCTTGTGGTGCTTGGAGAAGTGGGACACCACCTTGCGGGTGCCGTCCGGGTACTCCGTGACGACGTCGACGGTGACGGCCCCCGGGACCGGCCCCAACTGGTGGTAGCCGTCCGAGCGGAGGTCGACCACCAGGTCGTCGGCCCATCCCGCGGTGGCGTCGGTGATCGAGGGCTTCCAGACCGCGCGGAGCGTTCCCAGTCCGGGCAGCCGCGTCCCCGCGGAGAGTCGGTAGTGGGGGATGGGGTCGGCGGCGGCGAGCAGGCCGAACAGCGCCGACCCGATCCACAGCCGCGATTCGGCGCGCGACCGGGTGGCCCGGGTGAAGGAGGACTGGTCCAACGCGTCGTAGAGCACCCCGGTGTACCGGCTCAGTGCCGGGGCGGTGGGGGAGGACCACAGGCGTGCGTCGTGCGTCACCTCCTCGGCGAGCGCGTCGCTCAGGCCCAACGCGCGTCGCGCTCCCCCCGGGTCGTCGACACACATCGCGACCAGGGCTCCGGCCACCGATTCCCGGGTGTCGGAGAGCGCCGGGAGTGACAGCGCGGCCAGATCGAGGGGGTCGCCCGACCCGCCGACGGACTTGGTCTCGGAGGGCGAGAGGAGGATGCGCACCCGGCTGAGGCTACCGTCGCTCCGGTGGCGGGTCCCCGGGCGGCTACGCTTGACCACCGTGATCACGCGTCTGTCCCACCTCTTCCTGCGTACGCTCCGCGACGACCCGGCCGATGCCGAGGTCCTGAGCCACAAACTGCTGGTCCGTGCCGGCTATGTCCGGCGCGTCGCACCCGGCGTGTACTCCTGGCTCCCGCTCGGCCTGCGCACCCTCCGGCGGATCGAGCAGGTGGTGCGCGAGGAGATGAACGCCTCAGGGGCCCAGGAGATCAGCCTGCCCGCGCTCCTGCCCCGCGAGCCCTACGAGACGACCGGCCGGTGGACCGAGTACGGATCGGCGTTGTTCCGTCTCAAGGACCGCAAGGGCAACGACATGCTCCTCGGCCCCACCCACGAGGAGCTGTTCACCCTCACGGTGCAGGGCGAGTACTCCTCGTACAAGGACCTGCCCGTCACCCTCTACCAGATCCAGTCCAAGTACCGGGACGAGGAGCGACCCCGTGCCGGGATCCTCCGGGGCCGCGAGTTCACCATGAAGGACTCGTACTCCTTCGACCTCGACGACGCCGGTCTCGCGCGCTCGTACCAGGTGCACCGGGAGACCTACCAGCGCATCTTCGACCGCCTGGGCATCGAGTACGTGGTCTGCGCCGCCACCTCGGGCGCGATGGGCGGATCGGCGTCCGAGGAGTTCCTGGCGATCTCCGCGGCGGGGGAGGACACCTTCGTCCGGTCGACGGACGGGGAGTACGCGGCCAACGTCGAGGCCGTGGTGACCCCGGTACCGCCCGCCCGTCCGCTCGAGGGGCTCCCCGATCCCGTCGTCCACGACACCCCCGACACGCCGACGATCGCGACGCTGGTCGACTGGGCCAATGGAGCGGGCCTCGGACGCCAGGTGACAGCGGCGGACACGCTGAAGAACGTGTTGTTCAAGGTCCGTGAGCCCGGCAAGGACTGGGAACTGCTGGGCGTGGGGCTGCCCGGTGACCGCGAGGTCGACATGAAGCGCGTCGAGGCGGCGCTCGAGCCCGCCGAGGTGGCCGTGCTGGGCGAGGACGACTTCACGGACAACCCGTTCCTCGTGAAGGGGTACATCGGTCCCGGGTCCCTGCTCGCGGGCGGGGTCCGATACCTGGTGGACCCCAGGGTGGTCGAGGGGACAGCCTGGATCACCGGGGCGGACGAGCCGGGCAGACACGTCGTGGGCCTGGTCTGTGGCCGCGACTTCACCCCCGACGGCACGATCGAGGCAGCCGAGGTCAGGGAGGGCGACGAGGCCCCCGACGGCCACGGCACGCTCACCCTCGCGCGTGGGATCGAGATCGGCCACATCTTCCAGCTCGGCCGCAAGTACACCGACGCCTTCGGATTCGACGTCCTCGGCGAGAACGGGAAGCCCGCCCGGGTGACGATGGGGTCCTACGGCATCGGGGTGTCCCGGCTCGTCGCGGTGTTGGCCGAGCAGTACGCCGACGAGAAGGGCCTGGTGTGGCCGGCGGCCGCGGCCCCGGCCGACGTCCACGTGGTGATAGCCAACAAGGACGAGGCGGCGGCCAGCGGAGCCGCGACGCTCGTCGAGGCGCTCGATCGGGCCCGCCTCGAGGTGCTCTTCGACGACCGCAAGGCCTCACCGGGTGTGAAGTTCAAGGACGCCGAGCTGATCGGCGTCCCGTGGGTCGTGGTCGTGGGTCGGGGGTGGTCGGAGGGGACGGTGGAGCTCCGCGAGCGCGCCACCGGGGAGGTCACCCAGGTACCGGTGGACGGAGCCGCGGACGAGATCATCCGGCTCGTCGGGGCCGGACGCTAGTCCGTCAGGACGGGGGCGGGAACCCGGGCAGCGCCTCGAACGGCGCACCCGGCACCAGCGTCCGCCAGCGCTCCAGCTGAATCGAGGCGGCCGTGAGGGCGTCGAGACAGAACCTCCGGATCTCCGTCGACCGCGCTGCCGTGATCTCCGTCCGCCACGCCACGCAGCAGTCCGACTCGAGCCGGATGGCCAGGAGTACGGGCGAGGTCGGGGCGTCGGGGGCCATCAGATAGCCGACAGGCGCGGGAGGGGAGCCGGGCCACAGGGCCTCCGCGGCATCCCGTCGGGCACGGTGGGCGGCGAGCTCCCGTCGGACCGCGGCGTGGATACCGCTGTCCGCGCCGGCCAGGACGAGACCGTAGCCGAAGACGGCGGCGTCCTCGGACGCCAGCCCGGGTGGGGTCGTCATGCGAGCACCACCTCGACCGCCGTCGTACAGGCGGCCGACACCGCGGCCGCGAGTGCGG
>NZ_JAALEE010000204.1:0-7346 GCF_014145265.1 Dietzia sp. CW19
CTCGCGGCCGCCGGGTCGACCGACCAGGCATCCGGAGACCACGCGATGGAGGTCATCGAGGCCCGCGAACTCGCCTCCGACACGATCCTGGTGATCTGGCGCGAGCGGTCACGTGGTGACTCGATCCTGCGCAGCTCGGTGTGGGTCCGGTCCAGGGGCTCCTGGCGCCAGACCTTCCATCAGGGCACTGCCGAGACCTGAGTTCCCTCCGCGCGGACGTTCTGCCGGGGAGGCGCGCCGCACACGGAACGGCGCCCCTCACCACGTCTGGCGAGGGGCGCCGTTCGTCGACCGCGGCGCGGGGCCTACAGGCCGCCCAGCAGCAGATGGAGCAGATCCCCCACGATTCCGATGAGACCGGCGACTAGACCCATGTTTTCACTCCCTACAGGTGATGTGACACCCGACGGGTTCCTCTCCCCGTCGAGCTGAAAGCCACTCTAAGGACGTAGTGCGACGGAGGTGTTTCGTCCCGCGGCCTACGCCGTGAACTTGGGTTTCGTCGCTGTAAGGATACATCTGTATAGGTTCATTCTTACGCAGTGGCCCGCGCCTTGGGTGGCTATCCGCGGCGCGGTGCGGTGAACCCGACCGCCTGATAGACCTGCGAGAGCACGGGCCCGGCCACGGATCTCGCGCGATCCGCGCCGTCAGCGAGGATCTGCTCGAGTTGGCCCCTGTCGGACATGTACTCGTCGAACCGACCGCGCAACGGGGTGACGAAGGCCTCGAGAGCATCGGCGGTGTCGGTCTTGAGCGCGCCGTACCCCGCCCCCGCGGCCTGGTAATCGGCCACGAGGTCCGCCACCGGCCGCCCGGTGAACGCCGACTGGATGGTCAACAGGTTCGACACACCCGGCTTCATCTCGCGATCGAAGCGGATGTCACCATCGGAGTCGGTCACCGCGCTGCGGATCCGCTTGGCGGAGACCTTCGGGTCGTCGAGCAGATTGACGATCCCCTTGGGGTTCTCCCCCGACTTGCTCATCTTGGCCGTGGGGTCCTGCAGGTCGTAGATCTTCGCCGAGCCCTCGAGGATCTTGCCCTCGGGCACCACGAAGGTCTTCTTGTAGCGGGAGTTGAACCGCATCGCCAGGTCGCGGGTCAGCTCGAGGTGCTGCCGCTGGTCCTCCCCCACCGGCACGAGGTGCGGGCGATAGAGCAGGATGTCGGCGGCCATGAGGACCGGGTAGGTGAACAGCCCCACGGTCGTCCCGTCCGTGCCCTGTTTGGACGACTTGTCCTTGAACTGCGTCATCCGGGCGGCCTCGCCGTACCCGGTGATGCACCCCAGGACCCAGGCCAGCTCGGCGTGCTCGGGCACGTGCGACTGCACGAACAGCACCGAGCGGCCCGGATCGACCCCCAGCGCGAGGAGCTGTGCGCAGCCGCGGAACACCCGTTCGCGCAGCTCCTTGGGATCCTGCTTGACGGTGATCGCGTGGAGGTCGGGGATGAAGTAGTAGGCATCATAATCGTCCTGCAGGTCCACCCACTGCCGCACGGCGCCCAGGTAGTTGCCGAGATGGTAGGAGTCGGCGGTGGGCTGGATGCCGGACAGGACGCGCTGGCGCGTCGCGGGCGCCCCGGTCGCGGCGGTCGTGGGCGCAGGAGCTGCGGAAGTGGACTGCTCAGACATGGCGCCCATCTTCCCACGGCGCCCCCGGCCCCCCGATCACGCCCTCATCGGCCGGTGGACCGGTCCTGCTCGGGCGGGAACCCGCCCGTCGCCACCGGCCCCCAGTCGTCGATCGTCACCCGGATGAGGCATTTGCCCTGCCGCACCATGGCCTCGCGGTACTCGTCCCAGTCGCTGTGTTCGCCGGCGACGCTGCGGAAGTACTCGACCAGCGGCTCCACAGCCTCCGGGAGGTCGACGATCTCAGCGGTTCCGTCGACGTGGACGTAGGGCCCGTTGAACTCGTCGGACAACACGCACACACTGACCGCCGCGTCCCGTCGGATGTTGCCCACTTTCGCCCGCTGCGGGTAGGTGGCCACGACGAGCCTGCCCTCGGAGTCGACACCACAGGTCACGGGCGAGCTCTGCAACCCTCCCGAGGACTTCCGCGTGATGAGCACCGCGCGGTGCCGCGGGCGCAGGAACTCCTCGAGTCCGGCTCGGTCAGGACGGTCGGCAGTCGCATACGTCGGCATGGAGCCGAGGTTACGGATGTGCTCGCCGCGCGGCATCCGCGATCGCGGGCCCCTCCGGTGCGGACGCCCTCGTCGTCGTCACTCGTAGACGACGGTGACCGGCGCGTGGTCGGACCACCGCATGTCGTAGGCACTCGCACGGTCCACCCGATCGGCCACGGCACGATCGACCAGGCCGTCGGTCACCACGTGGTAGTCGATGCGCCAGCCCGCGTCGTTGTCGAAGGCCTTGCCGCGTTGGCTCCACCAGGAATAGGGGCCGATCTCGTCGGGGCGACGATGGCGGACGATGTCGGTCCACCCGCTGGCGTCGGCGAACAACTCTGACATCCACTCACGCTCGTGGGGCAGGAAGCCGGAGCTCTTGTGGTTCCCCTTGTGGTTCTTCAGGTCCGCCTCGCGGTGGGCGATGTTCCAGTCGCCGCAGATGATCATCTCGTGACCGTCGTGGGCGCCGACCACCTTCGCGCTCTCGGCGAGGTGCTCCCGGAAGCTCGCCATGAAGCGGTCCTTCTCGTCCTGCTTGGGGGTCTCGGCCGTCCCGGAGGGCAGGTAGAGGCTGGCCACGGTGACGGTCTCCCCGTCGACGGCGCCGGGGTACACCGCCTCGATGTAGCGGCCGGACTCGTCGAACTCGGGATCACCGTGCCCGATGCGCACCTCCGCGGGCTCGTGCCGGGACAACAGCGCGACGCCGGCCCGGCCCTTGAGCGAGGAGGCGGAGCCGACGAGGTGCCAGCCGGCGTCGAGGGCCGGAGCGAGCGCCTTACGGGTCTGGCCCTCGTCGGCGCGGACCTCCTGGAGCGCGACCACGTCCGCGCCACTGCCCTCCAGCCAGGGCAGGAATCCGAGGTTGGTCTCCGACCGCTGCTTGACGGCAGCTCGGATCCCGTTGACGTTGACGGTGCTGACGGTGAGGCTCACGCCGATCAGGTTACCGATCGTCCGAAGAGTGACCGTTGACACACCGCGCATACATTCATACATTATGACAATCATTGTATGAATGAAGGAGATCGGGATGCACGGAGCGACGGCAGTGGTCCTCGGCGGGAGCGTGGCGGGCCTGTGTTCGGCCGGCGTGCTGGCGCCGCACTTCGACAGGGTGGTGGTCCTCGAGCGGGACGAGCTTCCGCCCGGCGCCGAGCACCGGCGCGGGGTCCCCCAGAGCAAGCACCCGCACTTCGTCCTCAACGCCGGGCGACGCGCGATCGGCACGATCTTCCCCGGGTTCGAGGAGTCACTCATCGAGGCCGGCGGGATGCTGCTGATGCCCTCGATGGACGCGGCCTACGGCGAGATGGACGGCTGGGGGCCGCGCAAGACCAGCACCATGACGATGATCTACTCCTCCCGCATCCTCATCGAGCGTGTCCTGCGGGAGAAGGTCCGCGACCTGCCGACCATCGAGATCCGCGAGGGCGTGATCGCGTCGGGCCTGTCCACCACCGGAGGAGGGACACCGGCCGGGCGAGTGACCGGGGTGGAGTACCGCGACGCGCACGGCGAGACCCGGATCCTCGAGGCCGATCTCGTGGTGGACGCCCTCGGTCGCGGTCCTCGGTCCGGGACTGGATCGCGGCCGCCGGCTGGCCGGCCGTCCCCGAGAAGACCCTCGACGCCAAGGTCACCTACACCTCCCGCTGGTACCAACTCCCGGACGCCTCGCAGCGGCCGCCGAACTGGTGGTGGCAGCACCTGGTCCTGACCCCCACCCAGGACACCGGCCCCCATCCGCAGGAGCACGAGTTCCTCTCCAACTTCTTCCCCGTCGAGGGTGACCGCGCGATCTCGTGCATGGGCTCGTGGGGGATCCGGATGCCGCGCACGCCCGAGACGTTCGAGGCCGCCGCCGACCGACTCCGCGCGCCCACCTTCGCCGCCGCCATGCGGGCCGGCACCCCGATCTCGGAGGTGCACCTCACCCGCGCCACGGGCAACAAGTGGCGCCGCTACGACGAGCTGGCACACCCACCGCTGGGCCTGGTGGCCATCGGGGACGCGGCCTGCGCCTTCAACCCGTTCTACGCGCAGGGGATGAGCTCGGCCGCCCGCTCGGCGGTCGTGCTCTCCGACATCCTGTCCGAGCACCGGTCACTCGACTCCTCGTTCACCCGCGCGTTCCTCGACCGGCAGCGCGCGTCGCTGGAGGTGCCGTGGATGCTGGCCATGGCCCGCGACCAGGGATACGACTTCGCCGAGGGCACGGAGGTCGCGCCCGCGTGGCGACGCAGGATCATGTCCCGGGTGTCGTGGCCGGTGTTCAACGCCATCACCGCCGCCGCCCGTGAGGACGACCACGTGGAGCAGACGTTCACCGCGGTGTTCAACCTCGACAAGTCGCTCCGCGACATGATGACGGACCCGCGCTTCGTCTACGGCCTGCTGCGCCACAAGGTCCGCGAGGCGCTCGGCCGCACCCGCGTGCCGGGTGGCTTCGACATCCGAGCCGACCCGCCCGGTACCGACTACTCCGATCCCGCGAACCCCGTGGAACCGGCGGCCTCCGCCGTCCGGTCGGCGACCCGACAGACGAAGGGCTGAGCGATGGCGTACTCCTGTGAACCCGATGCCCGGCAGGTCGCCGATTTCCTCGGCTTCTCCTGCGACGACGCACACCCCGTGGGGGCCGTTCGCTCACCGTTCGCCCTCGAGCACTGGACCATGCCCCTGCTCGAGGTGCTGATCATCGCCGGTGCGGTCTTCGCCCTCGTGCACGCGTGGCGGCGCTGGAGGCGCGACGGCGACCCGGTCAACCTCGGGCTGTGGTTCGCCTCCCTGATCTACCTGGCGGTCATCGAGCCGCCGCTGTACTTCCCCGAGTGGTTCGGTCTGCAGGACTACGTGGGCTTCATCTTCTCCCACAACGTCTTCACCGTGCAGTTCATGTTCGACCGACTGCCGCTGTACATCGTGGCGTTCTACCCGGTGATCTCACAGCTCACCTACGAGCTCGTCCGCGCCCTGGGGATCTTCGCCCGGCGCGGGGCCGCGATCGGGGCGATCGCCACCGCGTTCGCCAGCCAGGTGTTCTACGAGATCTTCGACCAACTCGGGCCCCAGCTCAGGTGGTGGGCGTGGAACCCCGACAACATGATCAACACGCCGATGTTCGCCTCCGTCCCGATGAACAGCATGTGGGTG
The DNA here is from genome assembly GCF_014145265.1 of Dietzia sp. CW19. Lineage (NCBI taxonomy): Bacteria > Bacillati > Actinomycetota > Actinomycetes > Mycobacteriales > Dietziaceae > Dietzia > Dietzia sp. CW19. The sequence continues at coordinate 5,302 of NZ_JAALEE010000204.1, forward strand.
TTCGCCTCGGTGTCCTTCGGCGTCATGGTGTGGCTCGTCGTCACGCTCCTGGGCGGGCCCGGGCGCACCGGAACGCCCATGGGCGGCGGCTCGGTGGCCTGGCGGACCGTCGTCGCGGGGGTGCTCACCCCGGTACTCATGGTGATCCTGGCCGCGCCCACCAGGGTCGGCGTGGACGCCGAGAGCGAGGGAACCCTCCAACGGACCATCCTCTGGACGTTCCTCGGCATACTCTGGCTCGTCGGCCTGTGGCTGCTGGCGGACGCCACCCGCCGGACGTGGCGGGGCTCGACGCCACCGGTCGCCTCACCGGCCTTCGTCCGCGTCTACCCGGTCCTCTACGTCGGTGTACACGCGGCGTTCTGGATCGCGGCACTCCCGGCCTTCCTGGGAGCGACGGACGGGGTCACCGGCGGTGGCACCCCGATCGGGAGCGGGTGGTACGCGCTCGCCTGCTTCGCGGTCGCCATCTGGTTCGTCGTCGCGGCGCTCCTGGCGACCCGGTCCCCCTCCCGCGAGGTCGGCTCCGCCCCCGGCACCACCGCGGGCACCGGGGATCCGCGGACGCGCGAGGCCGATGTGACACCCTGAACCGATGGCGAGACACGGGTGGGGGGGCCGGCCCCCGGCGGACGAGGAGGAGGCGCGTCAGCGCATCATCGACGCCACCGCCGGGCTGATCGACCGGCACGGAGTAGCCAAGACGACGCTCTCCGACGTCGCGGCCGAGCTCGGCGTGACCCGGCAAACGGTGTACCGGCACCTCGGGAGCATCGGCGAGATCATGAGCGCCGTGGCGGCCCGGGGTGCCGAGGACTTTGTCGACCGGTTGGTCTCCCACCTCGAGGGCAGCCGGACTCCCGCGGAGGCCGTGGTCGAGGGGATCCTGTTCTGTCTGCGCACAGTGCCGAGCGACCCACGACTCAACCTGCTGCTGCAACTCGGCGACACCGCCACCTTCAGCCGGGCGGCCACCTCGCCGCTGATGCTCGACTACGGCTCGGCGATGCTGCGTCGGTTCCCCGTGGAGTGGTCCGACGCCGGGGTCTCCGACGCCGACCTCGACGGCCTCGCCGAGATGATCATGCGACTCCTCATCTCGCTGTTGGACTCCTCCACGGACGTGCCGCGCCCGGAGGACGAGGTCCGCGCGCTGCTCGACCGGTGGCTCGTGCCGGCGCTCACGCCGTCCTGACCCCGTCCCGGTCCGGTCTGCGGGCGGCCACGACCGCGCCCACGAGGATCGCCAGTCCGACCGCCGCGAGGGCGGCCCCCGCGAGTGCGGGAGAGGTGTAGCCGAAGCCCAGCGCGATCACCACTCCGCCGAGCCACGCCCCCAGGGCGTTGGCGGCGTTGAGCGCCGAGTGGTTCAGCGCGGCCGCCAGCGTCTGCCCCCGGCCCGCGTACTGCATCAGCCGGGCCTGCAGTCCGGGCACGAGGGCGGACCCCGTCGCCCCCACGAGGAACAGGCCCACCAGTGCCGTGACCGGATGGTGCGCGGCCACCGCGAACAGGGCCAGGACCACGGTCATGCCCGAGGCGATCGCGACCAACCCACGGTCGAGGTCCCGGTCCGCGACCACTCCGCCCAGCAGATTTCCGGTCACCATGCCGAGACCGTAGACGGCCAGCACCGCGGGCATCCAGCCGCGGTCGATACCGGCCACGTCGACCATCGTCCACTGGATGTAGGTGTAGACGGCGAACATCCCGCCGAACCCCACACCGCCCACGGCGAGGGTCGCCAGGATCTGCGGCCGGGCCAGCGCGGCCAGCTCCTCGCGCGCCCGGACCACCACTGCGCCGGACGGTTCGGGGACGACGACGAAGATGGCCGCCACGGTCAGTGCGCCGATCACCCCGACCGCGAGGAAGGCCGCCTGCCAGCCGGCGGCCTCCCCCAGCCACGTGGCCGCCGGGACACCGATCACCGTCGCCACCGACAGACCCAGCAGCACCAGCGACACCGCACGTGCCTGCTTGCCCGGGCCGGCGAGCGAGGCCGCCACCAGCGAGGCCACGCCGAAGTAGGCCCCGTGCGGGAA
>NZ_JAALEE010000204.1:7621-13207 GCF_014145265.1 Dietzia sp. CW19
CAGCCCCATCGCCGCGAACTCGGTGACGCCGATGCCGAACCCACCCAGTGCGAGCGCGAGGATCGCGACCGCCACGCGGCGGGGGGTGGGCGCGGCGACGGTGGCGGGGCTCGTGGTCACCGGAGCAGGCTACGCCCGCGCCCGCGCGGGCCCGCCTTGCCCAGGCCCGATCAGGGGGCGGTGCGCATGAGGCGCCGACCGCCGTAGACCACCAGGAACGCGGTGACGTACATGACGATGCTGTAGACGGCGGCGGCGAGCCCCACCTCCTCGTCGCCGATCACGGTGAAGGCGATGAGCAGGGTCAGGGTGGTGTTCTTGATGCCGAACTCGACCGCGATCGCGATCTGCTCGGCGCGGCGCAGCCGGCACACCCAGGCGAGCAGTCCGCCCACCACGATCAGAGCCAGGTTCAGGACGACGACCGCGGGTCCCACGGCCACGACGAGGTCGACGATGCGGTCCCTCTCGCCGAGCACGATGCCCACGATGAGCAGCACCAGGACGACGAGTCCGACGATGCCCACGAAGCGCTCGATGCGGGCGGCCAGGGCGGGCCTCCTCGCGCGGAGGAGCATGCCGAGAAGGACCGGGATGAGGATGACACCCAGGAGGAGCCCGAAGGTCTGGCCGAGCGGGACGGTCACCTCGGCGTCGGAGGCCCCCGGGATGACCCGCGCGCCGATACCGAACCACATCGGCAGCGTGAGGATCACGGCCACGGAGGTCAGGGCGGTGAGGATGACCGACAGCGCGACGTTGCCGCGGGCCAGATAGGTGATGAGGTTGGACGTCGCCCCGCCGGGGGTCGCCGCGACCAGGACGACGCCGAGGGCCAGCATCGCGGGGAGCCCGAAGACCAGGGCCACGACCACGCCCGTCAGCGGCACCAGGACCAGCTGGCCGAACAGTCCGACGATCGTGGCCCACGGCGACCTGGCCTGGACCGCGAAGTCCTCCTTGGTCAGGCTGAGCCCGATGCCGACCATGATGATCGCCAGCGCGACGGGCAGGCCTATGTCGATCAGGGGACTCTGGTCCACGTGGTGCTCCTCGGGTGCTCGCGGGTCGGCGGACGGCGGCCCTCATGTGAGATGGACCACTGTCCGACACCGTAGCCGCTCAGGCGCGAGCCCTCCTGAGGTTCTGGTCCAGGGCGGCGAGGAAATCCTCGGTGGTGAGGTGGTCCTGGTCCTCGCCGACCAGGAGGGCGAGATCCTTGGTCATCTGGCCGCCCTCGACGGTCGAGATGACGACGTCCTCGAGTTGGTGCGCGAACTCGATGACCTCGGGGGTGTTGTCGAGAGTGCCCCGGTGCTCGAGCCCGCGGGTCCAGGCGAAGATCGACGCGATCGGGTTGGTGGAGGTGGGCTCGCCCTGCTGGTGCCGCCGGAAGTGGCGGGTGACCGTCCCGTGCGCGGCCTCGGCCTCGCAGGTCTTCCCGTCCGGAGTGAGCAGGACCGAGGTCATCAGGCCGAGCGAGCCGAAGCCCTGGGCCACCGTGTCGGACTGCACGTCGCCGTCATAGTTCTTGCAGGCCCAGACGTACCCGCCCTCCCACTTGAGCGCGGAGGCGACCATGTCGTCGATGAGTCGGTGCTCGTAGGTCAGGTCGGCGGCGTCGAAATCCGCCTTGAACTCACGGTCGAAGACGTCCTGGAAGATGTCCTTGAACGCGCCGTCGTAGGCCTTGAGGATCGTGTTCTTGGTGGACAGGAACACCGGGTAGTCGTGCTGCAGGCCGTAGTTGAACGAGGCGCGTGCAAAATCCGCGATCGACTCGGTGAAGTTGTACATCCCCATGACCACACCGCCGTCGTCCGGCATCTCGACGATCTCGTGCTCGATCGGCTCGGAACCGTCGGCCGGCGTGTAGGTGATGGTGACAGTGCCCGCTCCGGGCACCCTGAAGTCGGTGGCGCGGTACTGGTCGCCAAAGGCGTGCCGGCCGACGATGATCGGCTTGGTCCAGCCGGGCACCAGGCGGGGGACGGTGGAGATGATGATCGGTGCGCGGAAGATCGTCCCGCCGAGGATGTTGCGGATCGTGCCGTTCGGCGAGCGGTACATCCGCTTGAGACCGAACTCCTCCATCCTGGACTCGTCCGGGGTGATGGTGGCGCACTTGACCCCCACCCCGTGCTTCTTGATGGCGTTGGCGGCGTCCACGGTGATCTGGTCGTCCGTGGCATCACGGCTGGAGATGCCGAGGTCGTAGTACTCGAGGTCCACGTCCAGGTAGGGATGGATGAGTTCGTCCTTGATGAACTTCCAGATGATGCGGGTCATCTCGTCGCCGTCGAGCTCGACGACCGTCCCCTCCACCTTGATCCTGGACATCGGACCCTCTCTCCCCGCTCGCCCCTCCGGGGCCCGCGTGTCGGCACCACTGTGACGTACGCCTCATCTTACGGATTCGTCCGGTCCCGCCAGAGACCGCTCCGCACCGTTACCCCTCGTTGCCGCCGCCGAGCGGCTTAGGCTAACCTCTCCCCAGGTCATGAGTTCCAGCGACAAGCCCCGGCTCGCTGGACGGCAACCCTCCACCGCGGTGGGGTGCCCCGGGAGACGACCTGGCCACCACCCACCCGGGTGACAGGCAAGCGCGGGTCCGCTGTCGTCAAGCGGCCGGACCCTTCTGACGAGAGGAGGGGCTCCGCCCCTATGACGTACGACAACAGCAATCCCGACTGGGCCTTCGAGACCCGCCAGATCCACGCCGGCCAGCCCGTCGACTCCGACACCGGTGCGCGCAATCTGCCGATCTACCAGACCACCTCGTACGTCTTCGCGGACGCCAAGCAGGCCGCGGACCGGTTCGCGCTCGCCGAGATGGGCCCGATCTACACCCGGATCACCAACCCCACGGTCGCCGCCGCGGAGGATCGCATCGCGTCGCTCGAGGGCGGCGTCGCCGGGCTGCTCTTCGCGTCCGGCCAGGCCGCCGAGACCGCGGTCATCCAGGCGATCGCGCAGTCCGGTGGCCACGTGGTGGCCTCCCCCCGCCTCTACGGCGGTACCGACACCCTGCTCCGGCACACGCTGCCCAAGTACGGCATCGAGACCACGTTCGTGGAGAACCCGGACGACCCCGCCTCCTGGCAGGCGGCGGTACGGCCGGACACCAAGCTGTTCTACGGCGAGTCCATCTCGAACCCGCTGAACGACATCCTCGACATCCCGGCGATCGCCGAGGTCGCGCACCGCAACCAGGTTCCGCTCGTCATCGACAACACGGTGGCCACCCCGTACCTCATCCGCCCGCTGGAGCTGGGGGCGGATGTCGTCGTCTCCTCGGCCACCAAGTACCTCGGCGGCCACGGCGCCTCCCTCGGCGGCGTCCTGGTCGACGGCGGGAAGTTCGACTGGCGCGTGCAGCGGGACGGGCAGGACGTGTTCCCGTCCTTCACCACCCCGGATCCCGCGTACCACGGTCTGGTCTACGCCGACCTCGGGGCGCCCGCCCTCGCGCTCAAGGCCCGCGTGACGCTCCTGCGCGACACCGGCGCGGCGGCCTCCCCGTTCAACGCGTGGACCCTGGTCCAGGGCATCGACACCCTGAGCCTGCGCATCGAGCGCCATGTGTCCAACGCGCAGCGGGTGGCCGAGTGGCTCGAGGCGCGCGAGGACGTGGCGGGCGTCCAGTACGCCGGCCTGGCCTCCTCGCCGTACAACGCGCTGCAGAAGAAGCTGTCCCCCAAGGGTGCGGGCGCGATCGTCACGTTCGACCTCGCGGTGCCGCAGGGTGCGTCCGAGGAGGACGTCAAGGCGCAGGCCTGGACGTTCATCGACGCGCTCAAGCTGCACTCGTGCCTGGTCAACATCGGCGACGTCCGGTCGCTGGTGTGCCACCCGGCCACCACCACCCATTCCCAGGGCACGCCCGAGGCCAACGCGATCGCCGGGGTCACCACGGCGACCGTCCGTCTGTCGGTGGGCATCGAGGCCGTCGACGACATCATCGGTGACCTCGAGCTCGGTTTCGCCGCGCTCTCCTGACGTCCGCCCGCATGGTCCGCCCCACCGATCCACTCGCGCTGTTGCCCCCGGGCGACGGCACCCTCGGCCGTGTCGCCATCGGCGACCTCACGCTGGTCACGGGTGTCGTCCTCCCGGGGGTGACCCTCGCGGTGCAGCGGTGGGGCCGGATCTCGGAGGACCGGTCCAACATCGTCCTGGTCGAACACGCGCTGACCGGGGACTCCCACGTGGTCGGCTCCGTGGACTCGCTCCACCCGACGCCCGGGTGGTGGAACGGACTCGTCGGGCCCGGCCTGCCGCTGGACACCGACCGCTACTGCGTGCTGTCGGTCAACGTGCTCGGCGGGTGTCGGGGGTCGACCGGACCCAGTTCGCTACACCCCGACGGCCACTACTGGGGCGCTCGCTTCCCCGCAGTGTCCGTCCGCGACATGGTCGAGGCCGAGCGGGTCCTGGCCGACCTACTGGGGATCGACCGCTGGGCCGCGGTGATCGGCGGCTCCATGGGCGGGGCCAGGACCCTCGAGTGGATGGTCAGCCACCCGGACCGCGTCCGGGCGGGCTGTGTCCTGGCGGTCGGGGCACGCGCCTCCGCCGACCAGATCGGCGTGCAGACCGCGCAGATCATGGCCGTGACCTCCGATCCTCACTGGCAGCAGGGCGGCTACCACGGCACCGGCCGCACCCCCGTCGCCGGACTCGGCATCGCCCGGCGCATCGCGCATCTGTCCTACCGGGGTGAGCTGGAGCTGGACGAGCGGTTCGCCAACCGTCCGCAGCCCGGTGAGGACCCGCGGGGCGAGGACCTGTCGATGTCGGGGCGATTCGCCGTGCAGTCCTACCTTGACCACCAGGCCGGCAAGCTCGTCTCCCGCTTCGACGCCTGCACCTATGTCCTGCTCACCGATGCGCTTAACCGCCACGATGTGGGCCTGGACCGCGGCGGGGTCGAGCAGGCCCTGCGCTCCTGCCCTGTCCCCTGCGTGATCGGCGGGGTCACCACCGACCGCCTTTATCCGCTGCGCCAACAGGAGGAGCTCGCCGCGCTGTTGCCCGGCGCCGATCCGCTCGTGGTGATCGACAGCCCGGCCGGTCACGACGGGTTCCTCACCGAGTCCGACGTGGTGGGCCCCATGCTCGCCAGGACACTCGAACTCGCCGCACAGGGATCCCCCGACCGAACCCGAGGACATGCATGACCGACCGCGATCACAGCCCCCGGCCCGCCGCCCTCGGCCTGACGGGACTGGCAGTGGGGCTCGGCATCATCGGCGTGGCCATCGGCTTCGCCACGCTGCTGGGGATCACCGCCACGGCCAGCGGCGGCGGCGACACCACCGAGTACGGGCCGATGGCGGTGACCGCCGCGTCGTCGCTGGCGCTGGGGGTGCTGCTGATCGTGGGCGCGGTGCTGCTGTGGCGCGCCCACCGTGCGGCCCGCGTCGTCATCGCGGTGGCGGTGGCGCTGCTCGTCGTGAGCTCGCTCGCGCGGATGGTGGTCGACAGCGTCACGTTCATCTCGGTGCTGGGGAGCGTGCTCTCGCTGTGCGCTCTGGTGGCGATGGGGGTGCTGCTCGCCTCGGACGGCGTCCGCGACCACGTCCA
>NZ_JAALEE010000205.1:0-1981 GCF_014145265.1 Dietzia sp. CW19
GCCGCCCCCCGACGCCGAGCGCGTCGAGTGCCCCCGCGGTGGCCAGCGCCTCCATCTGTCGGACGGTCAGCCCGGTGCGGCCGGCGAGGTCGGCGGCCGAGAGGTACGGGCCGTGGGTGTCGCGCTCGTCGGCGATCGCCGTGGCGAGATCGGTGCCGATGACCCGCACGGACTCCAGGCCGAGACGCACCTCGGTACCCCCGTTCTCACACGTGGCACCGCCGATCGAGCGGTTGACGCAGGGGCGGTGCACGGTGACGCCGTGCCTGCGGGCGTCGGCCACGAGGGACTGCGGCGAGTAGAACCCCATCGGCTGGCTGCGCAACAGCGCCGCACAGAAGACGGCCGGGTGGTGGCACTTGAACCACGCCGAGTAGTAGACGATCGCCGCGAAGGACTGGGAGTGGCTCTCGGGGAAGCCGTAGTTGGCGAACGCGCACATCTTCTCCCAGATCCGCTCCCCCACCTCGGGCCCGGTGACCGGTGTCCCGGGTGGGCTGGTGCCGATGCCGTGGAGGTCACGCATGCCCGCGAAGAACCTCTCCCGCAGCCGCGCCATCCGCTCGGGTGAGCGCTTGGCCCCCATCGCCCGGCGGAGCTGGTCCGCCTCCGCCCCGGTGAACCCGGCGATCTCGGTGGCGATCTGCATGAGCTGCTCCTGGAACAGCGGGATCCCCAGCGTCCGCCCCAGGGCCGCCTCGATCGCGGGGTGGTCGAACACCACCTCCTCCCGCCCGTTTCGTCTACGGATGTAGGGGTGCACGGAGCCGCCCTGGATGGGGCCGGGGCGGATGAGCGCCACCTCCACCACGAGGTCGTAGAACGTCCGCGGCCGGAGTCTGGGCAGCGTGGCCATCTGCGCCCGCGACTCCACCTGGAACACCCCCACGGAATCACCCCGGCACAGCATCTCGTAGACCTCGGGATCGGAGAGGTCCAGTCGGGCCAGGTCCACCTCGAGGTCCTTGTGCTCGGCCGCGAGGTCGATGGCGTGGTGTAGCGCCGTGAGCATCCCCAGCCCCAGCATGTCGAACTTGACCAGACCGACCGCCGCGCAGTCGTCCTTGTCCCACTGCAGGACCGTCCGCCCGGGCATGCGCGCCCATTCGACGGGCACCACGTCGGCCACCGGCCGGTCGCAGATCACCATGCCGCCGGAATGGATGCCGAGGTGCCGGGGCAGTCCGACGAGTCTGCGGGCCAGCGCCAGCACGTCGGCCGGGACGGTGTGCTCGGTGGCCTCCCGCTCGTGGTTCTTCAGACCCGACCACCGGTCCACGCTCTTGGACCACGCGTCCTGCTGCCCGGTGGAGTACCCGAGTGCCCGGGCCACGTCCCGCACGGCCGACCGCCCCCGGTAGGTGATGACATTGGCGACCTGCGCGGCATGGTCCCGCCCGTAGCGGGAGTAGACGTACTGGATGGCCTCCTCCCGACGACCGGACTCGATGTCCACGTCGATGTCGGGCGGACCGTCCCGCTCCGGGGACAGGAATCGCTCGAAGAGCAGGTGCGCGCCCACCGGGTCGACGTTGGTGATGCCGAGGGCGTAGCAGACCGCCGAGTTGGCGGCCGACCCCCTGCCCTGGCAGAGGATGCCCTCCCTGCGACAGAACTCGACGATGTCGTGGACCACGAGGAAGTAGCCGGGGAACCCCAGCTCGGCGATCACCCCCAGCTCGCGGTGGATCTGGGCATAGGCCTCCGGCGCCGTATCCCGGGCCCCGTAGCGCCGCGCGGCCCCCGCATAGGTGAGTTCGGCGAGCCGACTGTCCTCCGTGTGACCCTCGGGAACATCGAACGGCGGCAGCTCGGGGGCGATGAGCCGGAGGTCGAATGCGCACTCGCGACCCAGGCCCGCCGCGCCGGTGACGGCGGCCGGCCAGCGGTCGAACAGCTCGGCCATCTCCTCCCCCGAACGCAGGTACGCCCCGCCGGCCGGGGGCAGGTGCGCGGCATGGGTCTCCAGGGCGTCGCGGGC
>NZ_JAALEE010000206.1:0-5142 GCF_014145265.1 Dietzia sp. CW19
CCGGCGCGCGCCCTCGCCCCGGGTGAGCACGTGGACCTCCGCCCCCTGCGCGAGGGCGAGTTGAGCGGTGAGATGGGCCGAACCGCCGAAGCCGTAGACGCCCAGCCTGCCGCCCGGCGGGAGCGCCGCACGCTTCAGCGCGCGGTACCCGATGATGCCCGCGCACAGCAGCGGCGCGGCCGAGAGGTCGTCGATCCCGTCGGGAAGGGCGTAGGCGAAGGCCTCGGCAGCGGTGGTGAACTCCGCGTAGCCGCCGTCGGCATCCCATCCGGTGTAGCGGGACCGGGCGCACAGGTTCTCCCGTCCGGCCCGGCAGGCACCGCAACTCCCGCAGGTGCCCCGCAGCCAGGGGACGCCCACCCGGTCACCGGTGAGGAACCGGACGCACCCGGGACCCGAACCGACGACCTCTCCGACGATCTCGTGGCCGGGGACCACCCGCGGTCGGCGGACCGGGAGGTCACCTGTGGCGACGTGCAGGTCGGTCCGGCAGACCCCGCACGTGAGGACGCGGATCAGGATCTCCCCCGGCCCGGGCTCGGGCACGGCGAGCTCGACGAGGTCCAGCGGGGACCGCGCCAGGGGTGCCGGCTCGCGGACCACCCAGGCCCGCATCGTCGTCGTCATGGTCACGATCACCTCGATCCCGCGGTGCGGTGACGGCGATCCTATCCCCGGCCGCGCGGCGCGGGCCAGCCCCGGACAGCGATCGGGCGCGTGGTCGGGACGGCCGGAACCACGACGAGGTCCGGGACCCGCCCCCACGGGATTCGTGGGGTGGGTCCCGGACCTCGAGGGGTCAGATGTAGATGGCGGGGTCGATGTAGAACTGCGCGTCGCGCAGCTCCTCCTTCGACTCCGTGGCGGGCTTGGCGACGCCCGGGATGCCCACGACGATCGAGTTGGCCGGGGCGTCCTTGACCACCACGGCATTGGCGCCGACCGACGAGTCCGAACCGATCTCGACGGGGCCCAGGATCTTGGCCCCGGCGCCGACGGTCACGCGGTCGCCCAGGGTGGGGTGGCGCTTGACGTGCTTGAGCGAGACGCCGCCCAGGGTGACCCCGTGGTACAGCATGCAGTCGTCGCCGATCTCGGCGGTCTCCCCGATGACCACGCCCATGCCGTGGTCGATGAAGAACCGCCGACCGATGGTGGCACCGGGGTGGATCTCGATCCCCGTGAGGAACCGGGTGAACTGGCTCAGGACGCGGGCCGCGAACCGGCCGGCCCCGCCGGCCACCCACAGTCGGTGGGAGAGCCGGTGGGACCAGATCGCGTGCAGGCCGGAGTAGACGATCGCGTTCTCGACATCTCCCCGGGCCGCCGGGTCGTGGGCACGCGCGGCGGCGAGATCCTCACGCAGGGTGCGCAGGATCCCCGCCGCGGGCGCGTCCGCGGTCGACGGAGTCGGGTCGGTCATCAGTCGCGGTAGTCCTCGAACAGCATGGTGGACACGTAGCGCTCGCCGTAGTCGCACACGATCACCACGATGGTCTTGCCGGCGTTCTCGGGACGCTTGGCCACCTCGAGCGCGGCCCACACGTTGGCACCGGACGAGATGCCGGCGAGGATGCCCTCCTCGGTGCCGAGGCGCTTGGCGATCCGCAGCGAATCGTCGAGGGTGACGTCGATGACCTCGTCGTAGATGTCCCGGTTGAGGATCTCGGGGACGAAGTTGGCGCCCAGACCCTGGATCTTGTGCGGTCCGGCCTTGCCCTCGGTGAGCAGCGGCGAGTCCTTGGGCTCGACGGCCACGATCTGGATGTCCGACTTCTGCTCGCGCAGGTACCCGCCGGCGCCGGTGATGGTGCCGCCGGTGCCGATGCCGGCGATGAAGATGTCGACCTCGCCGTCGGTGTCCTCCCAGACCTCGGGGCCGCTGGTCCGGCGGTGGACGTCCGGGTTGGCCGGGTTGGCGAACTGACGGGCCAGGACCGCGTTCTCGCGGGTGGAGGCGACCTCCTCGGCCTTGGCCACGGCGCCCTTCATGCCCTCGGAGCCCGGGGTGAGGATGAGCTCGGCACCGTAGGCACGCATGACCGCACGGCGCTCGACCGACATGGTGTCGGGCATGACCAGGACGGACTTGAACCCGCGCGCGGACGCGACCATGGCCAGCGCGATGCCGGTGTTGCCGGACGTGCCCTCGACGATGGTGCCACCGGGCTTGAGGGCGCCGGAGGCGACCGCGTCGTCGATGATCGCGGCACCGATGCGGTCCTTGACGCTGGCGGCCGGGTTGGCGGACTCCAGCTTGGCGAGCACGGTGGCCTGGAGGCCGTCGGTGAGGGAGTTGAGGCGGACCAGGGGCGTGTGGCCGATGGTCTCGGTGATGTCGGAATAGATCTTCGCCATTGGTGAGTTCCGTTCTTCAGAATGAACCGATCTGTCTATCGGCAAGTGTACGTGATCCCGCACCCGTCCGGACCACGCCCGCGTGAAATGACGGGGCCGGCGAAATGCCGCAGCGCCCGGACCCCGTGGGGCCCGGGCGCTACCGGTCGAGGACTCAGTTGTCGGAGTAGAGCGCCTCGATCTCGCTGCCGAAGCGGTCGTGCACGACGTTGCGCTTGAGCTTGAGCGTCGGGGTGAGCTCACCGCTCTCCACCGAGAACTCCGCCGCGAGGATCTTGAACTTGCGGATGGACTCGGCGCGGGAGACGGACTTGTTGGCCTGGTCCACCGCGTCCTGGATGGCGCCGACCAGCTCGCCGTCCTGGAGCAGGTCCGCCACCTCGCCGGTCTTGCCGTGCTTGTCCCGCCACGCCGGGAAGGTCTCCTGGTCGATGGTGATCAGCGCTGCGATGTAGTTGCGGTTGTCGCCCACCACGACGGCCTGGCTGATCAGCGGATCGGCCGAGAGGAGGTCCTCCATCTGGGACGGCGACACGTTCTTGCCGCCGGCGGTGACGATGAGGTCCTTCTTGCGGCCGGTGATCGACAGGTAACCGTCCGAGTCGAGCTCGCCGATGTCGCCGGTGTGGTACCACTCGCCGGTCCAGGACTCCTCGTTGGCCTTCGGGTTCTGCCAGTAGCCCTTGAACAGGGTCTTGGCCTTGGCCAGGATCTCGCCGTCGTCGGCGATCTGGATGGTCACACCGGGGATCGGTCGACCGACGGTGCCGATCTTGGCCTGGCCGATCGGGTTGACGGTGAGCACGCCCGAGGACTCGGTGAGGCCGTAGCCCTCGAGCAGGTCGAAGCCGGCGCCGCGGTAGAAGTGGCCGAGACGGGCGCCCAGGGGGCCGCCGCCGGAGATGATGCGGTTGCACTCGCCGCCCAGGGCGTCGTGGAGCTTCGAGTAGACCAGCTTGGAGAACAACTTCTGCTTGAGCGCCAGGCCCGCGGGCGGCTTCCCGCCACCCTCCATGGCCATGGAGTAGTCGATCGCGGTCTGCACCGCGGCCTTGAAGATCTTGGCCTTGGCGCCGCCGGCGGCCTCGGCCTTGCCCGCGGCGGAGTTGTAGACCTTCTCGAGCACGCGCGGGACCGACACGAGGAAGGTCGGGTGGATCTCCGCCAGGCGCTCGACGACCTTGGTCGTGTCGGGCTCGTGGGCCACGGCGACGCGCTTGTAGAAGCATGCCACCTCGAGGATGCGGGCCAGCACGTGTGCCAGCGGCAGGAAGATCAGGGTGCGGCTGTTGGGGACGAACGCGTCCTTGAGCTGCTCCTCGACCGACATCACGACGCCGGCGAACCCGCCGTGCAGGATCTCGCAGCCCTTGGGGTTGCCCGTCGTGCCGGAGGTGTAGATGATGGCGCACCGGTCCTCGTGGCCCGTCGCCAGCGAGGCCTGCTCGAGCTGCTCGTCGGTGACATCCGCTCCCGCGGCGGTGAGCTGGGCGACCAGGTCGTTCTCGATGACCATGATGTCGCCGTTCCACTCGGTGCCGGACGTCAGCACCTCGCGGAGTTCGAGGTTCTCGACCACGGCGACGGTCGCGCCGGAGTCGGTGAGGATCCAGTCGCACTGGCCCGACGAGGAGGTCTCGTAGATCGGCACGGTGACGGCGCCGACCGCCCAGGAGGCCCACGCGATGAGCGACCACTCGTAGCGGGTGTGGCTCATGATGGCCAGGCGGTCGCCGGGCTTGACGCCCCGGGCGATGAGTCCCTTGGCGACGCCCTTGACCTCTTCCAGGTACTGGGCGCAGGTGACCTCCTTCCAGTCGGTCCCGACGAGCCGCAGTACCGCGACGTCGTTCGGGGCCTCCTCCGCGTTCTTGAACAGGAGTCGGCCGAGGTTCTCGACAGGGAAGGGCTTGGTTACTGGAGGGGTGGCGAACTCGGTCGTCATTGCGATCCTTAGGTCATGTGTGGCCTGTATCACTGGCAAGTGTAGAGGGTTGGCCGCTGTCCGTGTTCAGCACGGTCTATTTAGATCCGTTTATGAGGGGCGCGTCAGGTTTGTGATCCCGGTTCGTGTGATACGGGTTACACTGACGACATGTTCGGGGGCACGGGACCCGCGGCGAGCCTGCTGGTGGCCGAGTCGTGGGAGCGCAGCAGGCATCGGGGTATCGACCCCACCGTGGTCGCGCCGTCGGTCGAGCTGGAGGGCCCGGACCTCTCCCGCCACGTGGCGGAGCACCGGATGGCGTCGGTCCTCCCGGTGGTCGAGTCGGTCCTCGTGTCGGGCGTGGTCTCCAGCGGGCACATCGTCGCCGTCGCGGACGAGCGGGGACGGTTGCTCCGCGTGATCGGTGACCGGGGCGTCCGGTCCCGCGCGGAGTCGATGGCGTTCATCCCCGGCGCGGTCTGGACGGACGAGGCGGTCGGGGCCAACGCGCCGGGGCTCGCGCTCCGGCACGACACGGAGGTGCGGGTCCGCGGGTCCGAGCACTATCTCGAGATGGCCCACGAGTGGAGTTGCGCGGCGGCGCCGGTCCACGACCCCGGGACGGGTGAGCTGATCGGGCTCATCGACGTCACCGGCCCGAGCAGTGCGGCCTCGGATCAGATGCTCGCCCTGATCCGGGCGACGGTGATGCTCGCCGAGGGGGAGCTGCGCACCGCCGCCGGCCTGGTCGTACCCCGTCGCGGCGGGGTCGACCGAGCCGAGGGTGGGCGGTTCAGGCTGCGTGTTCTCGGTGCGGGGGCCGGCGTGGTCGACGGGGACGGCCCCGGGGTCGGCGG
>NZ_JAALEE010000207.1:0-4045 GCF_014145265.1 Dietzia sp. CW19
TCCGCCGGCGGCCGCGGGGCACCCTGATCCTGGCCACGCCCGGGGCCCCGTCGACGGTCGAGGAGTTGATCGGGACCCCGGCGACGGTCCTGCTGGTGGACGACGTGGTCACCACGGGGGCCACCGCCGCCGCGTGTGTGGGGGTGCTGGGCGAGGGCGGGCTGCGGGTCGACGGGGTGCTCGGGGTCACCGCCGCGTGAGGTCCGGGGCTGCCCGTGGGTGAGTTCCGGACGACTTGCCGCGACTACGGTCCACTGCCCAGACGACCGGGTATCGTTGGGTTCGGACGGGGTTCACCAGCACTTTCACTGAAGTTGTCCGGTGGTCGCCCCGTCCGGAGAGTGTCCACTCAGCCATGTGGGTGTGCCCCTCGACCGGGGTCCCGGGCGGTAACCGGGTCGGTCGCAGAGGCCCGCCGCAGGCCCGATGAGGAGGAGCTTCGATGGCGAAGACCCCCGCAGTCCTGCTCGACCCCGCCACCTTCGACGGTCCGTCGACCGACGACCCCGGTGCCCCTGATGCGCAGGTGACCATCAAGGGCCGGAACGTCGAGGTCCCCGACCACTTCGCGACCCGGATCCACACCAAGCTCGCGAAGATCGAGAAGATCTCGCCCGCGATCACCCGGTTCGACGTGGTCCTTCTGCACGAGAAGAACCCACGCCTGGCCAAGGCCAGCCAGCGGATCGAGATCACCCTCAAGGGCAAGCCGGGTGTCGCCCGCGCCGAGGCGGCGGAGGACACCTTCTACGCCGCCCTGGAGTCGGCGGTCGCCAAGCTCGAGCGGCAGATGCGCAAGGCACGCACCCGCCGGAAGATCAGCCACTCCGGGCACCGTCGACCGCAGTCCGTCGCCGAGGCCACCGCGGAGCTCGCGCCCGAGGCGGCACCGGCGGATGTCATGGACGAGTACGCGGACGGGGTCGACGACCAGCTCCCCGGCCAGATCGTGCGCCGCAAGGAGCACGACGGGACCCCGATGTCGGTCGACGAGGCCCTGGAGAAGATGGAACTCGTGGGACACGACTTCTACCTCTTCCGGGACACCGAGTCCGGCAACGCCACCGTCGTCTACCGGCGGCACGCGTTCGACTACGGACTCATCACGCTGAGTGACGAGGCCTGACGGTCGCAGCCCATACGCCCCGGGGGCGGTCCGGTCCGCATGGACCGGGCCGCCCTCGGCGTGTATCCGCGGCCGACAGCACCTAGGATGAACCGAGGGCCCGCGTGGCCCCCGCGCAGGTAGCCAGATTTCCCGATCAACCCGACCACGAGGACGTTCGAGACTGTGTCCATCCTTTCCAAGCTGCTCCGAGCCGGCGAAGGTCGAAAGCTCAAGCGGTACAGCGCTCTCGCCGAGTACGTGGATACTCTGTCCGACCAGACGGAGAAGCTGAGCGACGACGAGCTCCGCGCCAAGACCGACGAGTTCAAGGCCCGGTTGGCTGAGGGTGAGACGCTGGACGACCTGCTCCCGGAGGCGTTCGCGGTGGCCCGCGAGGCCGCCTACCGGGTCCTCGGGCAGCGGCCGTACAAGGTGCAGATCGTCGGCGCCATCGTCCTGCACACCGGGGCCGTGGCGGAGATGAAGACCGGTGAGGGCAAGACCCTGACCTGTGTCCTGCCCGCCTACCTCAACGCCCTGTCGGGTCAGGGCGTCCACGTGGTCACGGTCAACGACTACCTGGCCAAGCGCGACGCGGAGTGGATGGGCCGCGTCCACCGGTTCCTCGGACTGTCCGTGGGCGCGATCCTCGGCGGCATGACCCCGGCGCAGCGCCGGGAGTCCTACTCCGCCGACATCACCTACGGCACCAACAACGAGTTCGGCTTCGACTACCTGCGCGACAACATGGCGCACGACACCGCGGAACTGGTCCAGCGGGGCCACCACTACGCGATCGTCGACGAGGTCGACTCGATCCTGATCGACGAGGCGCGGACCCCGCTCATCATCTCGGGCCCGGCCGACGGATCGAGCAAGTGGTACGCGGAGTTCGCCCGCATCGCCCCGCTGCTCGAGGAGGGCACGCACTACGAGGTCGACCGCAAGAAGCGGACGATCGGCGTGACCGAGCAGGGCGTCGAGTACGTGGAGGACCAGCTCGGGATCGACAACCTCTACGAGGCGGCCAACTCACCCCTGGTGAGCTACCTGAACAACTCCATCAAGGCCAAGGAGCTGTTCACCAAGGACAAGGACTACATCGTCCGCGACGGCGACGTGATCATCGTCGACGAGTTCACGGGGCGCGTGCTCGACGGACGCCGCTACAACGAGGGCATGCACCAGGCCATCGAGGCCAAGGAGCGGGTGGAGATCAAGGCCGAGAACCAGACCCTGGCCACCATCACGCTGCAGAACTACTTCCGTCTCTACGAGAAGCTGGCCGGGATGACCGGTACGGCCGAGACCGAGGCCGCCGAGCTCTACTCGATCTACAAGCTCGAGGTCATGCCGATCCCGACCAACCGGCCGATGGCGCGCGAGGACCAGGCCGACCTGATCTACAAGACCGAGGAGTCGAAGTTCACCGCGGTCGTGGAGGACATCGCCGAGCGCGTGGAGAAGAAGCAGCCGGTCCTCGTGGGCACCGCGTCCGTCGAGCGCAGTGAGCACCTGTCCAAGCTGCTCACCCGCAAGGGCATCAAGCACCACGTGCTCAACGCCAAGTTCCACGCCTCGGAAGCCCAGATCATCGCGCAGGCCGGTCGACCGGGCGCGGTCACGGTGGCGACCAACATGGCCGGCCGTGGCACCGACATCGTGCTCGGCGGCAACCCGGACATCATCGCCGACCTCAACCTCCGCGAGCGCGGGCTCAATCCCGTGGACACCCCGGAGGAGTACGAGGAGGCGTGGGACGCCGAGATCGAGCGCATGCGCAAGCTCAGCAAGCAGGAGGCCGAGCGCGTCCGCGAGGCCGGCGGTCTCTACGTGCTGGGGACCGAGCGCCACGACTCGCGGCGCATCGACAACCAGCTGCGTGGGCGTTCGGGACGCCAGGGCGACCCGGGCGAGTCCCGGTTCTACCTCTCCCTGGGTGACGAGCTTATGCGCCGTTTCAACGGTGCGGCCGTCGAGGCGATCATGAACCGGTTGAGCCTGCCCGACGACGTGCCGATCGAGGCCGGGATGGTCTCGCGAGCCGTGAAGAACGCCCAGACCCAGGTCGAATCGCAGAACTTCGAGATCCGCAAGGACGTCCTCAAGTACGACGAGGTGATGAACCAGCAGCGCACCGTGATCTACGGTGAGCGCAAGCGGATCCTCGAGGGCGAGGACATCACCGACCAGGTCGAGTCGATGATCTACCAGGTGGTCAGCGCCTACGTCGACGGTGCCGCCGCCGAGGGCTATGTCGAGGACTGGGACCTCGACAAGCTGTGGGACGCCCTGGGGCAGCTGTACCCGGTCTCGATCACCGCGCAGTCGATCATCGACGGCGACGAGTACGGGGCGGCGGGTGACCTGTCGGCCAAGAACCTCAAGGACGCGATCCTCGACGACGTCTTCGCCCGGTACGACGAGCGTGAGTCCGAGATCGAGGGCATCGGCGGCGAGGGTGCCATGCGCCAGCTGGAGCGCTCGATCATGCTCCAGGTCCTGGACCGCAAGTGGCGCGAGCACCTCTACGAGATGGACTACCTCAAGGAGGGCATCGGGCTGCGGGCCATGGCCCAGCGTGACCCCCTGGTCGAGTACCAGCGTGAGGGCTACGACATGTTCGCGGCCATGATGGACGGGGTGCGCGAGGAGACCGTCGCGTTCCTGTTCAACGTCAAGGTCGAGGCCAGCCCCCAGCAGAAGACTCTGGCCGCCCCCTCCGCGGCGCAGGCGGCGTCCCTCGCGGGCGCCAACCCGATCCTGCAGGCCGCGGGCACCGGTCGCGACGTCACCGACGACCAGATGCAGTTCTCGGGCCCCTCGGAGACGGGGGAGGCCCAGCTCGTCGACGAGGGCGTCCCGGCGAACCGCGCCGAGCGCCGCTCCCAGGAACGTCAGGACCGGCTCGAACGACGCGAGCGGGCCGCCAAGGCC